>DATIMO010000199.1:0-4600 GCA_035475215.1 Acetobacteraceae bacterium
CAAACCCGGTCGTCGGCAGCACCAGGCTCTCATACCCACCCCACGAAGCCCCGATCCCAAACAGTTCCAGAGTTTCCGCGAACCTGTGCGTCGCCTCCACGCTGATGTCCGGCCGGAACTCCACGCCGAACAGGCTGCACGCGCCGGTGAAATCGCGCTTCCACAACTCATGCCCCGGAGCGCCGGGCAGGGTCGGATGCAGCACCTGCTTCACCTCCGGGCGTCCGCGCAACCAGTGCGCCACCTGGATTCCCGCCTCCATCTGCGCCGCCAGCCGAACCCCCAGGGTGCGCACGCCGCGCAAACACAGCCAGCAATCGTCCGGGCTCGCATACTGTCCCAGCGAGCCTGAAGTCCCGCGCACTTTTTCCCAATCGGCGTCCGAATTCACCGTGATGCTGCCGATCAGCAAATCCGAGTGCCCGCCCGGATATTTCGTCAGCGCCTGGATCGACACGTCCACGCCATGCGTGAATGGCTGGAAGAAATGGATGCCCCAGGTGTTGTCCATCAGAACCTTGGCCCCGCGCCCATGCGCCACACGGGCCAGCGCCGGAATGTCCTGCACCTCGAACGTATGGCTGCCTGGGCTCTCGGTGTACAGCACCGTCGTGTTGGCCCGCATCAGCTCGGCAATGCCGTCGGGGTCGATTTCCGGATCATAGAACGTGGTCTCGATACCGAAGCGCGGCAGCGTCTTTTCGGCAAAGTTTCGTGCGGGACCATAGACGCTGTCCGGCATCAGGCAATGCTCGCCGGCGTTCAGGAAGGCCAGCAGCGGAACGGTGACCGCGGCCAGGCCGGAGCCCACGATCTGGCACCGCGTGCCGCCCTCGATCCCGGCGATCGCATCCTCCAGCGCCCAATGCGTCTCGCTGCCGCCGAGCCCGTATGTGAGCGCCTGCTGCATGCGTTTGGCCGCCGCGCCGTGGCGATCCGCCATCGTTGGATACAGCACAGTGGAGCCGCGCAGCAGCGGCGGGTTGACGAAGCCGTGCACGCGCTTGCCGGCTCGCCCGACATGCGACAGTTTCGTCCGGAACCCAAGTTTTGCCCCGGGCTTTGTCGTTTCGGCCATTTCACTTCGTCTCCACTGGTGTGTCGGGGCGCCCACCCCATTCCGTCCATGATCCGTCATACACTGCGCCGTCGGGCATGCCGGCCAGCCGTAGTCCCAGCGTCAGGATGCAGGCGGTCACTCCGCTGCCGCAACTGGTCACGACGGGGCGTGATCCGTCCGCCCCTGCTGCGGCCAATCGCGCCCGCAGCGCGGCGGTATCGCGGAAGGTGCCGTCCGGATTGAGCAGGTCGGTGTAGGGCAGACTGACCGAGCCGGGGATGTGTCCGCTGCGCATGCCGGCACGCGGTTCCGGTACCTCACCGGTGAAACGCCCGGCCGCACGCGCATCCAGCACCAACTCGGTGCGTTTGGCGACATTGCCCAGCACGTCGCCGATGCCGCGCAACCGGCGGGCGCGGAAATCCGGACGGAACGTGGCGGGTGCGGCCGGGGCGGGCGCACCGGTCTCGACGGCTCGGCCCTCGCGGCGCCATTTCGGCAAGCCGCCGTCCAGCACCGTTGCGCGGTCGTGGCCGAACAGTCCCATCAGCCACCAGCCGCGCGCTGCTGAGGCCAGTCCCTTCTGGTCATAGAACACCACGCGCGTGTCGTTGCGCACGCCAAGGGCGCCGACCAGTTTTGCGAAACGCCCCGTGCTGGGGACCATATGCGGCAGATCGGTGTCGGGATCGGCCACCTCGTCAATGTCGAAGAACCGTGCGCCGGGAATATGTGCGGCCAGGAATTCGGTCCGGCCGTCCTTGTTTTCGTTCGGCAGGTATTTGGTGGCGTCGAACACCACGAGGTCCGGTCTGCCGAGTTCCCCGGCAAGCCATTCGGTAGTGACCAGCGGCTGCATCGATCTCTCTCCTGCGAACACCTGTCCCGATTGCGGGAGAGGTCGGCTCGGCGAAAACCGCGATCCATCTGTGCTGTACGGTGCCGCGCGCGAGATGGATTCCTGCTTTCGCGGGAATGACGGGCCTATTGCGGGAATGGCAGGGCTTTCGGCAATCTCACGGCTATTCCGCCGGCGCAATCACGATGCGCCGATTCTGCTTGCCCTTGCTTTCCATCTTCACCACCCGCACCGGCCCGATCTCTCCGGTACGCGCCACATGCGTCCCGCCGCAGGGTTGCAGATCGACCGGCTCCGCAGTTGTACCGATGCGCACCAGGCGAACCCGCCCGGCGCCGCGCGGCGGCTTCACCGATAACGTGCGAACCAGCCCGGGATCGGAATCCAGCACCGCCTCATCCACCCATTCCGTCGTCACCGGATGATCAGCTGTGATCAGCGCGTTGATGCCGGCTTCGATCTCCTCCTTGGGCGGCGGGTTCGGCAGGTCGAAATCCAGCCGCGACCGGTCCACTCCGACCGAACCTCCGGTCACCGCCGCCTCACGCAGCACAGCCGAGAGCAGATGCATCGACGTATGCGCGCGCATCAGTCGGTGCCGCCGCGGCCAGTCGATGGCCATCTCCACGACAGTACCAACCGGGGGCAGGGCAGACCCTTCGGCGGGGATATGCTGGATCGCCTCCCCCTCCCCTTTCAGGGTGTCGGCGACCGCCATCTCTCCATCGGCCCAATGCAGCGTGCCGATGTCTCCGGGTTGCCCGCCGGAGCGGGCATAAAAAATGGTGCGATCCAGCACCACACCCTGCGGCCCGCTATTCAGCACGGTGGCGGAAGCAGTGGTCAGTCGCGAATCATCAAGGAACAGGCGCTGGGTCATGTGTGCATCCATTCTGCCCGCAGATTGGCGCGCCGGGCGTTGAGCCACAGCAGGGCGAGCGCAGCGATCGAATTGGGTATCCTGCCAGCAAGGGCGGCGTCGATAGCGCTGTCGGCAGACCAGACGCGCACGCGGATGTCTTCGTGCTCGGCCGGGCTTCCGTGATGGCCGGCGATTCCGCCGGTGCCGGCGGCTGGTGCGTGCACGCGTCCGGCAAACAGCGTGCAGACCTCGTCCGAGGCCCCGGCGCTCAGGATGAATTCGCCGATGCGCTCCAGCCGGTCGGGGCTGATCCCGGTTTCCTCCTGCGCTTCGCGGCGAATTGTCTGCTCGGCCGTCTCTGTGCCGTCACACAGCCCGGCCGGTACCTCGACCAGCACGGGATCAAGGCCGGCCGCGAGCGCAGGAAGCCGAAACTGCTCGACCAGCACGACGGCGTCCTGCACTGGATCATATGGAAGCACGGCCGCGGCCCGGCCCCGATGCCACAGTTCCCAGGTCCTCACGACGGACAACGTTCCGTCGAACCGGCGCTGACGAAATCTGACGACGTGGAGGGGAAAGCGGCCGTTCCAAACCCGCTGGTCGGATTCGACCTGAAAATCGGCTGAGGAGGGCAGCGGAGCGGCGGACATCCGCGCACCATAAACAGCAGCCTCCGCCGCGCCCAGCCCCCTACCCGGCTCAATCGCTGGCGCTCGCTGCCAGCCGATTGACGCCAGGTTCAGCTCCGACCGATACCCCGCCCGGCGTGCTCGGCGGCAAACTCCGTATCGAATACTCGCGGAATATCGTACCGGCTCATGCCCAGATCGGCCAATTCCCGATCGGACAGCCGCGCCAATTCGTTCATCACCCGATGCCGCTCTGCCAGTTTGGTGATCACGCGCATTGGTCCAGTGACCACCCGGGGCAGCCAGTTCCGGCGTTGCCGAGGCAGCGCCGGCTGATAATCGGCATCATCCCATGTGCTGTGGTAGGACAGCATCTCGGGCAGCTTGAAGGCGAACTCGTTCTTGTTGATCGGTGCGGACATCAGTCTTACTCCCGCAGTCCCCGGGTCGGCGCGGCGTCGTCGTGGCGGGCGCCCCCGAGGCTTTTCGCAATGCAACATAAGAACGATCGGATCGCGCATGATTGCCGAGTTGCTCCATCTGACATGCGTCAAATGCATTAGGCGGGCAGGAGCCATGTTCATTGGTGATATCAGCAATTCGGGAACGATCTCGTGAGCGCGCATGCCGAGCGGCTGAGGGCGCTGCGCCGGCGGCTCGAGGAGCTGGGCTTGCGCGGCTTCATCGTGCCGCGGGCGGATGAACACCTGGGCGAATATGTTCCCGGATCCGCCGAGCGGCTGGCCTGGCTGACAGGCTTCACCGGCAGCGCCGGGCTCGCGGCGGTGCTGCCCGATCTCGCCGCCGTGTTCAGTGACGGCCGCTATGTGCTTCAACTTGCGGAACAAACCGATCCGGCGTTGTGGGAGCGTCGGCATATCACGGACGAGCCTCCACACACCTGGCTGGCGACGCACGCCGCAGCCGGGGCGAAGATCGGCTACGACCCGATGCTGATCAGCGAAGAATCGCTGGCGCGCTATACGGATGCAGACCTCGCCATGCATCCTGCTGACGGGAACCCGATCGATGCGATCTGGACCGACCGGCCGCCGCCGCCGCATGCGCCCGCGGTGCCCCACCCCATCGACCGGGCTGGGCGCAATGCCACCGAAAAACGGGCCGATATCGCCGAAATTCTGCGCGCGGCAAAACAGGACGCGGCAATCGTCACCGACCCTGCGTCA
>DATIMO010000200.1:0-8974 GCA_035475215.1 Acetobacteraceae bacterium
GATGCTGATCGGAAAGAAGGGGATCGTCGAGTTGCGCAATCACCTGATCGCGCCGGACTGCATCACCGACGCCAAGGGCCAAACCGGAAACAAAGCCGGTAATCGGCGCTCGCAGTGAAACGACGTAGGCGGATACGACAGCGTTGTTGCTGGAGACCAGGCCGTGCTCCGACAAGGTGGCATAGAGGCCAGACCCGAGTAGCGCCAAGGCTGCGGTCAGCTTCAGGGCGCGGCGCCACGTGCCCGATCGCGGCGCCGGTTTGGCGGCCATCGGTGGCGGGTGGGTGGTTACAGGATCCGGCGTCGGGGTGATATTGCGGACGAACATGGCGATCCAGGCGGTTGACCGCCGGGTAGCGGAGTTGGGTTAATGCTCGGTAACGGCCGCGCTCGTCGCTCCCGAGTTCCATGATCATGCAACTCGTGATGGCTGGGTGCGCTTACCATATCCGCTGGTGATCGACTTTGCGTGGAGGAACCTAAATCATGTCCGTGACTGAACAAACGCGTCCAACCACCGCGGCGGAGCCGCGCCACGCACGTATGCTGATCGACGGCAAATGGGTGGACAGCGCCTCCGGCGCAGTGCTGAGCGTGGAAAACCCGGCGAAGCGAAAGCCGATCGCCGACATTCCGCGCGGCGGCGCCGCGGACGTGGATCGGGCCGTGCGGGCCGCCGCCGCGGCGTTTCCGGCGTGGAGCAAGGTGGTGCCGCGCGATCGCGGGCGGATGCTGCTGCGGATTGCCGAAGCGCTGGAGGCGCGCAGCGAGGAAATGGCCCGCACCATTGCGCTGGAGACCGGCAATGCGCTGCGTACCCAGGCGCGGCCGGAGGCGAAGCTGTCGGCGGATATCTTCCGCTATTTCGGTGGCCTGGCTGGGGAGTTGAAAGGTGAGACAATCCCGCTCGGCGAACATGTGCTGAGCTACACCAGGCGCGAGCCGCTAGGCGTTGTCGGCGCGATCATCCCGTGGAACGCGCCGGTGCTGCTGGGTGCGCTGAAGATCGCGCCGGCACTGTGCGCCGGGAACACATTGGTTTTGAAGGCCGCGGAGGACGCGCCACTCGGCGTGCTGCTGATGGCGGAGGTGTGCCAGGATTTTCTGCCGCCGGGCGTGCTGAATGTGCTGACCGGGCTGGGCGAGGAATGTGGCGGGCCGCTCGCCGAACACCCGATGGTGCGCAAGCTGTCGTTCACCGGTTCGACCGAAGTGGGCAAGATCGTCATGCGCGCGGCGGCGGAGCGGATCGTGCCGGTTTCGCTGGAGTTAGGCGGCAAGAGCCCGGCCATCGTGTATCCGGACGCGGATGAGGATTGGGTTGTTGATGGCGTGATCGCCGGAATGCGGTTCACACGGCAGAGCCAGTCGTGCACGGCGGGCTCGCGATTGTTCCTGCATGCGGATATCTTCGACAGCTTCCTGGATAAGCTGCGGCAGAAGACTCAGGCGCTGAAGCTGGGCGACCCGTTGGATGAGACGAGCGATATCGGCAGCATCATCAACGAAAAGCAGTTTCGCAAGGTGTGCGGCTATGTCGATGAAGGGCTGCGACGAAAGGACGCGCGGCTGGTGTTTGGCGGTCTGCCGCCGAAGGAAGGGCCGCTGAGCGACGGGTATTTCGCTGTTCCGACCGTGTTCGCCGATGCGTCGAATGACTGGCGGCTGGCGCGTGAGGAGATTTTCGGCCCGGTGCTGGTGGCGATCCCGTGGCGCGACGAGGCGGAAGCGATCCGGATGGCGAATGACAGCCATTACGGGCTGGCGGCGTATGTGTGGACGCATGACATCGGCTGTGGGCTGCGCACGGCTCACGCGATCGAGTCCGGTTGGGTGCAGGTGAACCAGGGGCTTGGGCAGACGCCGGGGCATTCCTATGGCGGGTATAAGCAAAGCGGGATCGGGCGGGAGTTCTCGCTGGAAGGGATGCTGGATAGTTTCACGCAGCGGAAGAATGTGACGGTGAATTTGAATACGCCGCAGCAACAGTGAGGCCACTACGTAAGTGATGCGCGGCGACAGCAGCAGCTTAGCGCCACGCCAGTTCAGATAGGTTGCGTCCGGCCGGGCGCCCGGTTCTGCTCGAATTGCGGTGCACGGCTGCCCGTTGCGTGTGCCGCCTGCGGTGCGGCTGGCGCGCGGTTCTGTCCGCAATGCGGCGAACCCCTCGGCTCCGCCGGGCCGCCAAAACCCACACTCGACGGTGAACCAGTGTGCGCGAGCGGCGAGGGCTGCGAGCGAGAGTTTGCTGACATGGATCGGTCCGTCAGCGCTGCGCTTGGTGGGGCTGGTATGGACGATGAGTTGGCGTGTGACGTGATCGAGCGAGCCCAGCATCGCCACGTTCGCCCGCAGTGGGCATCAGGTCGTGCCCAGTTCACCCTGGTGCTGCGCAACGACCCAACGCTGTTGTTCACCAATGCCGGGATTGTGCAGTTCAAGATTGTGTTCACCGGGCAGGAGCAGGGGCCGGACTGGCACTCTCGTGTTCACGCTGCGGGCTTAGAACAGACTGAAAGTGTCACGCCTAGCGCTCGCGCGACATCCAGCAGCGCTGTCACGCCCGGGTCGTGGCCTGCCCTAAAGCTTTTTTCGGCCGCAGTGGCAATATCCGTCATTCCACGTGCGCGCGCGATTACCCCAAGCGCGTGGCTTAGATAGACCATATCTTCGCTGGCGAGAGCGTCCTCCAGCAGCTCGGCCTGGGCCTTAGGTGATGTCAGGTAGTCGGCTGGGTCGAACGGGTGCGTCTTGACCATTTGCTAGTCCTCCAAGTCCGCCGCCAGAGTTCTTGCGCGGGCAATGTCGCGTCTCTGCGACGTCTTGTCGCCGCCACATAGCAGGATAATCAGCGACTGTCCTCGTCGCACAAAATAGAGTCGATATCCGGGGCCATAATCGATACGCAACTCCGAGACACCATTTCCGACTGGTTTCACGTCGCCCATTAGGCCAGCCTGCAATCTGACGATCCGCTGCGCGATACGCTCGCTGGCCCGATGATCCCCCAGACCATCGAGCCACCTGCGAAAAACCTCGGTCTGACGAACTTGAACCATCCAACCACCGACTATCAGAATACCCGTATGCGCCGAACGGCCGATCGGGAACGGCTCAAGCCCAGGCTCAGCATGCGCCAGCCAGTCGCCATCTTGCCCTCTTCATGATACTGCCGGTTGCGATTGCCTGCGGGGCGTGACGTGAACTGTCTGGCCTGCAACTCCAAAGTCGTGCCAGGCGCCCGGTTCTGCTCGGATTGCGGTGCACCGCTCCCCGTTGCATGTGCCGCCTGCGGCGCGGCCGTACCGGCTGGCGCACGGTTCTGCCCGCAATGCGGCGCGTCCCTCGGCACCGTCAGGCCGCAAAAACCCGCAGCCCGACCCACGCCTGCGGAGGGGCAAGCCGAACGGCGCCCGATCAGCGTCATGTTCTGCGATCTGATCGATTTTACGCCGATGTCGGCGCGGCTCGATCCGGAAGACCTGCAGGCGATCATTCGCGAATACCAGTCGCGGACGGCCGCTGCCGTTGCTCGTTACGGTGGTTTCATTGCCCGCTATGTCGGCGATGGCGTGCTGGTGTATTTCGGTTGGCCGGAGGCGCGCGAAGGCGACGCCGAGCGCGCGGTCCGTGCCGGGCTGGGCGTTGTCGCCGCGATCGGGGCGGCGCCGGTCCAGGGCGAACGGTTGCGCGTTCGGATCGGCATCGCCAGTGGCATCGTGGTCGTCGGCGAAACGGTCGGTACCGGCGAGGCGCAGCAGCAGACCGTGATGGGGGAGACGCCGAACCGTGCGGCACGGTTGCAGGCGCTGTCCGAGCCGGACAGCGTGGTGATCGACACGTCCACACGTCAGCAGATCGGGCGTCTGTTCGAGTGCCGTGACCTGGGAGCGCATGCGCTGAAGGGACTGCCGGAACCGGTGCCGGTCTGGGTCGTGCTCGGCGAAAGCGCGGTGGTGAGCCGGTTCGAGGCGCTGCACGAAGCGCGGCCCGCCCCGATGATCGGGCGCGACGAGGAGCTTGACCTGCTGCTTCGCCGCTGGCGTCAGGCGGCGAATGGCGAAGGGCGCATGGTGCTGATTTCCGGCGAACCGGGGATCGGCAAGTCCCGCCTGGTCGCCGCGCTGCAGGAACAGATCGCGCAGGACCCGCATGTCGAACTGCGCTATTTCTGCGCGCCGCACGCCCAGGAAGATACGCTGCGTCCGATCATCGCGCGCTGGGAGCAGGAAGCCGGGTTCGCCCGCGGCGATACGGCCGAGGACCGGCTGAGCAAGCTCGAAGCTATCCTGCCGCCGGAGACCTCACCCGAGGATGTGGCGCTGCTGGCGGATATGCTGGGCGTTGCCTGCGGGACGCGTTACCCCGAGTTGCATTTCAGTCCGCAACGCAAACGGGAAAGGCTGTTTGCCGCGGTGAACCGCCGATTGGCCGAGCGGACACGAAACCAGCCCGTTCTGATGATCTGGGAGGACATGCACTGGGCCGATCCAACCTCGGTCGAGCTGCTGGAGACGACGATGCGTCTGTTGCCGGAACTGCCGCTGCTGCTGGTGGCAACCTTCCGGCCCGAGTTCCAGACGCCCTGGGTGGGCCATGCGGGTGTGACGCTGCTGGCGCTCAGCCGGCTCGGGCAGCGTGAATCGGCGGCGGTAGCAACGCAGGTCATGCTTGGCCACGCGTTACCGTCGGCGACGCTGGATCGCATCGTGGCGCAGACCGATGGCGTGCCGCTGTTCATCGAGGAGCTGACCAAGGCGGTGCTGGAGGGAGCCGGGACTTCAGATACAGTACCGGATACTCTAAAAGGCTCCTTGATGGCGCGCCTGGACCGCCTATCAACGGCGCGGCAGGTGGCGCAGGTCGGCGCGGTTATAGGACGGGAGTTTTCCTACGGGCTGCTCGCTGCCGTTGCCGGGCTGTCGGAGTCTGCTATCGGGCAGGGACTCGACCAGCTTGTTGCATCCGGTCTTGCGTTCCGAAAGGGCATACCGCCGGACGCGGTTTATCGGTTCAAGCATGCGCTGGTGCAGGATACGGCGTACGAGAGCCTGCTGCGCAGCCGGCGCGCCGAACTCCACGCGGCCGTCGCGGGTGTTCTCGAATCGGATCCGGATATCGCGGCGCGAGAGCCGGCTCTGCTCGGATACCATTTCGCGCATGGCGGCCTGATCGATCGGGCCGCAACTTACTTCCGGGACGCCGGAGAACGTGCAGCGGAGCGCTCGGCGATAACGGAAACGTTGGCGCATCTCCGACGTGGTCTGTCGCTGGTCGAAGCGATGCCGGACAACGTTGATCGGCGCAGGCTTGAAGCCGAACTTTTGATTGCACGCGGGCAGATCCGAGTCGTGATTGGCGGTCAGGCTGATCAGGAAATGCGTGCCGATTATGAGCGAGCACTCTTGCTCTGCCGAGACCTCAACAACGCAGACCTGACCGATCGGGCAATGAGCGGCGTCGCTCTGAATATGATGCATCGGGGGGAATTCGCTCTTGTCCGGAGGTTCGAGGCAGAGCATTCGCACATCTCACTTTCGGCCCACCTCAGATCAGGAAGTCTCGATACATTCCAGGGACAATTCGTGGCTGCCCGCAAGCACATGGAGTTCTTGCGGTTCATACCGGCTAAGGACTGGTTGCAAACAGTTGTAGGTTCGCAGCCCTTTGCATCGGCTTATCTTTCAGTGGTGCTGGGTGTGCTTGGATTCCTCGATGAATCCGCGGCGGTTGCCGGGCAGTCCGAAGAAAAAGTTCAGGAGCTATCGGTGTTTCAGCGATCTGTCGCTCTCGCACCGTTGCTGAGGCAGGCATATGTCACTCGAGATGGCGTTGCGCTGAAACGACGCCAGAGCGCTATGGCCCTATTGGCCCACGAGCAAGGATATTCGTATTATGTCGCGACTGCTCGCTGCCATCTGGGCTGGCTCATGGTTGCGAATGGTGACACCGAGGGTATTGCCGAGCTTGAAGCGGGTGTAACAACCCTCGCTGAGCTTTCGATCCTGATGCACGGGCCCTATTTCCGGCTGCTGTTCGCGGAGGCACTTGTGACCGCAGGTAAACTCGACCGCGCGCTGGCAACGCTGGACCAGGCGCTTGCCATATCGGCTCAGACGACAGAAGCGTGGCTGGATGCGGAACTGCATTGCCGGCGGGGCGAAGTCTTATTTGCGCGCGGCAAATCGGATGAAGCAGCAGCAGAGCGGCAGTTTTTGCGCGCCGTCGAGATTGCCCGCGACCAGTCCGCAAAGCTGTGGGAATTGCGAGCCTCCATGGCACTGGCGCGGCTGTGGCGCGATCAGGGACGGCGATCCGAAGCACACAACCTGCTCGCCCCGATCTTCAACTGGTTCACCGAGGGCTTCGACAAGCCCGACCTGGTCGAGGGCCGCGACCTTCTGGTCGGGTTGCAGCAATAAGCAGGCGACGTTTACGAATGCTTATGCATACACGGTGATGCTCGCCGATCGCGGGCATGCTGTTCAATTCAGCCATCTTCGTCCTGGGCTTCCTGCCGGTGGCGGTCGGCGGGTTCTTTCTGCTCGGGCGGCTCGGCGGGGCGCGTTGGGGGCTGCTCTGGCTGGTGGCGGCGAGCCTGTTTTTCTACGGGTGGTGGAATCCGCCTTTCGTGCTGTTGCTGGCAGGCTCGATCGTGGGCAATTACGCAGTCGGTCAGCGCATTCTGCTGCGTGCGCGCGGCGGTCGGATGCGTGCCGCGCGGCTTTGGCTGATCGGCGGTATCGGCGCTGACCTGCTGCTGCTGGGGTGGTTCAAGTACGCCGGCTTCGTTGCCGGAAGTCTGGCATGGGCGGTCGGTCGGGACCCGCCGGCGCTGCATGTCTTCCTGCCGCTGGCGATCAGCTTCTTCACCTTCCAGCAGATCATGTTCCTGGTGGACAGCTACCGGCAGGAGCGTCCCGATGCTGGTTGGCTGCCCTATGCGGCGTTCGTTGCGTTTTTTCCGCATCTGATCGCCGGACCGATCGTGCGGCCGCGGGAGATCATTCCGCAGCTTACGTCCCGGCTGCTGGCCCGTCCGCTGGAGGCGAATCTGGCTGTGGGCCTGACAATCTTCCTGCTCGGCCTGGCGAAGAAGCTGGTGCTGGCGGACACCTTCGCCAGGTTCAGCGATGTCGGTTTCGATGCGGCCGCGCACGGCGCCGCGCTGACTTTCTTCGAGGCCTGGTACGCCGCGCTGGCCTACGCGCTGCAGATCTATTTCGATTTCTCCGGCTATTCAGACATGGCGATCGGTCTGGCGCGCATGCTGAACGTGCAATTCCCGCTGAACTTCAACAGCCCGTACCAGGCGCGTGACATCGCCGATTTCTGGCGCCGCTGGCACATCACACTCAGCAGTTTCCTGCGCGACTATGTTTACATCCCGCTCGGCGGCAATCGTCATGGCGAGGCGCGGCGCTATGTCAACCTGATGCTGACGATGCTGCTGGGCGGGTTGTGGCACGGCGCGGCCTGGAGTTTCGTCGTGTGGGGCGGACTGCATGGCTCGTTCCTGATGATCCATGCGGCATGGCGGCGGGTGGGGTTTGCACTGCCGCGCGTGTTGTCGCAGCCGTTGACGCTGCTGGCGGTGGTGCTCGCCTGGGTGGTGTTCCGTGCCGACGGGCTGGGTGCAGCGTCGCAGATGCTGCGTGGCATGGCTGGCTTGAACGGCGTGGCACTGCCGCAGATGATCGTTGGCTGGCTGCACTTCCCCGGCATCACGCCCGTGGTGCTGCTGCCGCACCTGAGCGACGCGCGCACGCTCAGCTTTCCGGAAGTGTCCGCCTGCCTGTTGCTCGGCTGGATCATAGTGCTGGCGCTGCCGCACGTGCATCAGCTTTCGGATCGGATGCGCGGCTGGGCGTTGACCGCGGGATTCGCCTTCACCGTGCAGGCGCTGTTCTTTGCGCCGAGCGCCACACCGTTCTTGTACTTCCGGTTCTGATGCGACGGCTGATGACCGCCTGCCTGGCGTCGCTGGTGCTGTATGCGGCGCTGTTCGGCTTCATATTAGACCGACCGCTGGCGTATGGTTTCCTGCGTCAGCAGATCGACGCCAAGTTGGCGCGTGGAGTGGTTTCACCGAAGCTGGTTATCTTGGCCGGCTCCAACGGACCCTATTCGCACCGCTGCGAGGTGATCGAGCCGTTGATCGGGCGGGCCTGCGTGAATGCGGGCGTGGCGGTTGGCATCGGGCTCGATTACCTGTTCGCGCGCTGGCGCCCGCTGCTGCATCCCGGCGACGTGGTCTATCTGCCGATGGAAGAGGCGCAGTATGTGCGCACGCGTGCGGCGACCGAAGTCGGACCGGACGCGGCAATCATGTTCCGGCACGACTGGGGCACGCTGGCGACCCTGTCACCCGCGCGGTGGGGTGGCGCGCTGTTCAGCTTCGATCTGCGCTACGCGCTGATGAGCCTGGTAGAAAAGGTTCTGGCGATGCGCGGGTTCCACGACCCTCGAGAAGCAGTTACAGGAGGAACGAATGCGTGGGGCGATCATGTCGGCCACACCATGGCACTGGCGGCCGGCGATCGTCTGATGCTGGCGTCACTCACGCCGTGGCACGCCACCGCGCCGGGGGTTCGTGATGGCTATGGTACGGCACTGCTCGTGGAGTTCATGGGCTGGGCTCGCGCCCATCGTGTGCAGGTGATCGGCGGATTTCCCGCCGGGTTTCGCGACGCGCCGATGCCGGACACGACGCGGGCCGCGATCCGGGCGGTTTATCTGGCGAATGGTGCGGAGTTTCTGGAGCTGCCGAATGAAAGCCTGTATCCGCGGACGGATTTCTTCGATTCACCCGAGCACCTCGCGGAACCGGGACAAATCGCGCATTCAATCGCGGTGGGCGACGCGCTTCGGGCGATGCTGAGCCGGCCGGCGAAGCTTGCCGCGGGTCAAAGTCAGTCGAACGCGCGTTGAGATCTCCGTAGGAATCCGGGGCGCATGGCCTTACGCTCGCGTG
>DATIMO010000201.1:0-4620 GCA_035475215.1 Acetobacteraceae bacterium
CACTGCAAGACCCTCGCTGAGATGCTGCAGCCCGGACCAGAGCCGCCGCCCGAACCAGACCACCGCCAGGCCGTGCTGCAATGGGCATGAATTTAACCGGACAGCTGTGGGCTTGTCCCGGCCATCCCCTCGTCCTTGGCCCACAACAACAACACACGATTGACACCCGCCCCCACCCCGGTACCTCTACGACCCAACACTGGGGAGGAGCACCGGGCATGAAGCGACGCACGCTGCTATCGGCAACCGCGGCCGCGCTTGCCACACCGCTCGCGCGCCCACACGCGCAGAAGCCGGTCACCATCCGTTGGTGGTATCATTTCGACGATCCCAAGGCGACGCCTGCCGAACTGATCGCCGCGTTCGAAAAGGAACACCCGGACATCCACATCGAAGCCGAGAACATCCCCTGGGGCGGTGGCGGGGACTACGACAACCGGATGTACACCTCGATCATTGCCGGCAACGGCCCGGACACGGCAATGGTGAAGTTCAACAACCTCGCGCGCCTGATGGAGATGGACGCGCTGACCCCGCTCGACAAATGGATCGACGCCTGGCCGGCGCGCACCGATATCTCCGCCGACCTGTGGCGGCTGCACACCGCGCCCGACGGCAAACGCTACTACATGCCGCTTCAATACGTGGTGCTGTACCTTTATGTCCGGCTTGATCTGCTGGCAAAAAAGAACCTCCAGCCACCAACAAACTTCGACGAATTCCTGACCGCGGCCAAAGCGCTGACCGGCGGCGAACAATGGGGCTTCGGGTTGCGAGGTGGCTCCGGCGGGCACGATTCCTGGATGCCGTTCGCCTTCGGCACCGGCGCCAAACCAGTGAAGGGCGGTTTCGTGTCTGCTCCAGCGCTGGCACAGAACCGCTATTTCATCGACCTTTATCGCACCCACAAGGTCGTACCGCCATCGGCGCCCACCGACAGCTTCCTGCAAATCGTCAACAACATGAAGGCCGGCCGCACGGCCATGACAGTGCATCACATCAGCACCGCCAACGACATGGTCGCCACATTCGGAGATGCAATCACCGCTGTCGTCGTGCCACGCGGCCCGAACGGCACCGGATGGGCGACGTTCGGCGACGGTTCCAACGCCGTGTTCAGCGCAAGCAAGAACCCGGAAGCCGCATGGACCTGGATCTCCTGGCTGTCCACCGGGTCCAACAACGTGCTTTACAACAAGTTCGCCGGGCAGATGACCGTGACCACCTCCGGCGCAAAGAACTGGACCTTGCATCCCAAGCGCTTCGTCGATGCCACAGTAGGATCGTTACCAATCGCCGGAGTGTTGCCGAATTTGCCGCAGACGGCGGATTTCACCCGCGTGGTTTGGCCGCAGAACACGCAGAAGGCCCTGCTCGGTCAGGTCGGACCGGATGAAATGATGCAGACGTTTGAGAAGCTGTTCTACGGCTGATGCGTCCCGGCCGGCGCGTTATCACCGCCCAGGCTGCAACACCGTGGCTGATGCTTGCGCCGGCAATGACCGCCGCTGCGGTGCTGGTGCTGCTGCCGGTCGCCGATACGTTGTGGCTGTCGCTGCATCAGGTGATCCTGTACCGCCCCAAGACCCGCCCCTTCATCGGACTGGCGAATTACGCGCAGTCCCTGACTGACCCTGTGTTCTGGGAAAGCCTGTGGCATTCCTTGGTCTGGGTTGTCTGCGCAGTGTCGCTGCAATTCGCGCTCGGGCTGATCACGGCATTGCTGCTCAATCGCAGTTTCGCATGGCGCGGGCTGGCCCGCACCCTGGTCGTGGTGCCCTGGGCGCTCCCGAGTGTCATCATCGGGCTGATCTGGACCTGGATGCTGGATTTCAATCTCGGTGTGCTGAATCAGATCGGCGTGCGGCTGGGCGTGCTGTCTACATCCGTGCCATGGCTCGCGCAGCCCAGCACAGCCATGGCTGGCGTGATATTGGCGATCGTCTGGCAGGGCTTTCCGTTCTTCGCCGTGACGCTGCTCGCCGGACTGCAGTCGATCCCGCAGCAGCTCTACGAAGCCGCCTCGATCGACGGCGCCGGGCGGATCGCGCAATTCCGCTACGTGACGCTGCCGGGACTGGCCGGTGTGATGGCGACTGCCTTGCTGCTGCGCATGATCTGGGTCGCCAACTCGCTCGACCTGATCTTGGTGATGACCGGCGGCGGTCCCGGAACCGCTACGCAGACCTTGCCCTTGCACGCCTTCCTGACCGCCTGGTCCGGCGGCAATTACGGCCAAGGCTCCGCATTGGCGGTGCTGCTGACCTTGCTGCTGCTCGGCGTGGTGGTGACCTATCTGTGGCGCAGCCGCGAGTCATGAAACGTCTGGCTCGCCTGCTGGGCACTGAACTGCCCGTGGCGCTGATCCTCGCATTCGCGCTGCTGCCCTGGGTTTGGATGATGTTGTCCTCGGTGCGGCCGGACACGGAAATCACCCACTCACCGATCGCGCTCTGGCCGCACACCCTGACGCTCGTGCATCACATCGAGCTGCTGCGGCGAACCAATTTCGCACAGAACCTGCGCGACAGCCTGATCGTGGCGAGCGGCGCGCTGGCGCTGGGACTGATCCTGGCGCTTCCGGCGGCCTACGCCTTCTCGCGCTTCCGCTTCCGCGGACGAGCCGCGCTGCGCACCGGGTTCCTGCTGATCAACATGTTTCCCGTCGTGATGCTGATCTTGCCGATCTTCATCCTGATGCGCGATTTCGGTTTGCTGGATACGTATTACGCGCTGATTGCCGGGCACGCTACGTTCACCTTGCCGTTCGCGATCTGGTTGCTGACCAGCTACATCGATGGCATCCCGCCGGAACTGGACCAAGCCGCAATGATCGATGGCGCGACGCGAATGCAGGCGCTGCGGCTGGTGGTACTGCCGCTGGCCATGCCGGGGGTGGTCGCGGTCGGCATCTATCTGTTCATCGCATCCTGGAACGAATACCTGTTCGCGCTGATGCTGGCTGGCCGCAACGTCCGCACGGTCACGGTCGCGTTGCAGTTGTTCATCGGCGAAAACCAAATCCAATGGGGCCTGTTGATGGCCGGTGGCACCCTGGTCGCATTGCCGGCAACCATCCTGTTCCTGTTCGCGCAGAAGCGGTTGGTGGGCGGATTGACCGGCGGCGCGGTGAAGGGGTAACAGGCCCCCCGATCCCCGGTTTGTTGCACGTTGGCGGAGCGCACGTTAGCCTCTGCCGCATGTACCGCTTCGATAAAGCCCGCCTTGATCTTGCGCGCGAATTCCGTGCCAATCCGTTCGGTGAACACAGTCCCGATCTGCAATATCTGCTCAATCTGATGCGCACTGCCAGAGATGCGCCGTTCCACGTGCTGTTCATCGACAAGGCCGGGGAACGCTGGACCCTCGGCGTAATGGAACCGGGCCGCCGGTCGCCGCCGCGCCGCACCAACACGGTATTCACCGACCTCAAGGAAGCCGAGTGGCACGTGTTCCGGCTGCGTTGGGCCGCGCTTGCCGGAGAGGAGTTGCCGATCGAATGACCCAGGTTATGGGCTACTGCGATCGCTGGAGCATCGCACCCGGCGAAACCGTCCGCTTTATGGTGAGCTGTCTGGACGGCAATCAGTATCAGACGCAAATAATCCGGCTGAAGCAGCCGGATGCGGGGCCGCTGGCGACACGGTTCGCGCCGGAGCCAGTGGACGCGCCCTGCAACGGCACGCATCCGGGGCGATATCAGTCCATCCCTGCCGGCTCGCTGGCCGTGGTCGCGGCGCATCCGGCCCTGGCGCCATCCGGCAGCTTCACGCTCGCGACCTACGTGTATCCCACCACGCCCAACAAGGGCCGCCAGGCGCTCATGGGCACTTGGTGCGAATCCACGCAGACCGGCTTCGGCCTTGAAATCGACGCCGACGGCACGCTGCTGTTCCGCGTCGGTGACGGCCAGGGGCAAACCGCGCGCGTTTCCACCCGAACGAAACTCAATGCCCGTAGATGGTATTTCGTCGCGGCCAGCTTCGATGCCGCAACCGGAACCCTTGCGCTGGGGCAGGAGCCGGTGACCGGCAACGGCTTCCACGATGAACGGCTTGTGGTCACGACAGCAACCACAAGCCTCCGCCCAGCACTGGGTGGCCCCCTGACCTTCGCCGCCTGGAACAACGGCCCGGCAAACGGCCCATCCTGCTGGGGCGGGCTCGGTTTCACCTGTCATTTCAACGGCCGGGTCGACAGCCCCCGGCTCGCAGCCGGCGCGCTCGATCGGCCCGGCATCGATGCGCTGGCGGCCACGCCCCTCGCATGCTCCAGCCTGATCGGCGCCTGGGATTTCGGCCGCGACATCCCGAGCGAAGCGATTCGCGATCTCGGCCCGAACCGCCTGGATGGCGTCATCGCCAACCAACCAACCCGCGGCGTGCCCGGCTGGAACTGGGACGGCAGTGAGACCAAATGGGTGCACGCCACTGCCCAGTACGGCGCCATCCATTTCCACGATGACGATCTGATCGACGCATGCTGGGAATCGGATTTCAGCTTTACCATCCCCAACACGCTGCGGTCGGGCATCTACGCCGCCCATCTTGTCGCGGAAAGCTTCGACTTCTGGGTTCCATTCTTCGTTCGTCCGCCCCGCGGTACGGCGCATTCAACCAC
>DATIMO010000202.1:0-2498 GCA_035475215.1 Acetobacteraceae bacterium
CAGCACCTGATCGATCTTGCGCGGACGCAGCGTCCGGCGCGCATGGCCGAGATTGTGGAACAGTATTCCGGTTATCGGCAGTATTTCGTGCATCTTCTGGCGATCGGGCCGGAATCGCGTCCGGCCACCTATCTTTTGTTGAAGATGGGGTCGCGCATTGCCGAATTCGTGATGACGTATTTCAAGGACAAGTTCAACCGGCCTCGCCCTTCGCAATACTGTCCGGCGCTGATGCCGCCGGTGGGTTTCGCCGGGATTCCGTCGTATCCGGGCGGTCATGCGCTGGTGGGTCATCTGATGGCGTTGAGTGTTTCGGAGGCGGCTCCGGAGTTGCGCGAAGCGCTGCAGGTGTTGGCGGATCGCATAGGCAACAACATGGAAATCGGTGGATTCCACTTCCCGAGCGACACGACGGCGGGTCGCGACATTGCCGGCAGCGCCATCGAACTGCTGAGGAAGTGCGACAGTTTCAGCAAGGCGGTTGATGCCGCAAAGCGCGAATGGTAGCAGGGGGCCCGCTTGCGATGGCGGCACAGGAAGGAAGACAGTGATGCGCGTCTATTACGACCGCGATGCCGACGTGAACCTGATCAAGGGCAAGCGCGTCGCCATCATCGGGTATGGCAGTCAGGGCCATGCCCACGCCAACAACCTGAAGGACAGCGGCGCTGGGGAACTTGCGGTGGGGCTGCGTGTTGGCTCCGCCGGTGTCGGCAAGGCGCAGGCTGCCGGGTTGCGGGTGATGGATCCGGCCGACTGCGCCAAATGGGCGGATGTGGTGATGGTGCTGACGCCCGATGAAGGCCAGGGGGACCTTTATCGCGACAAGCTGGGGCCGAACATGAAGCCGGGTGCGGCGCTGGCCTTTGCGCACGGGTTGAACATTCATTTCAATCTGATCGAGCCGCGCGCCGATATCGATGTGTTCATGATCGCACCGAAGGGACCCGGGCATACCGTGCGCAGCGAGTATCAGCGCGGCGGCGGCGTGCCCTGTCTGGTCGCGGTGGCGCAGAACCCGTCGGGCAATGCACTGGAGATTGCGTTGTCTTATGCGTCGGCGATCGGCGGCGGACGGGCCGGCATCATCGAAACCACCTTCAAGGAAGAGTGCGAGACCGACCTGTTCGGCGAACAGGTCGTGCTGTGTGGGGGCCTGGTGGAGCTGATCAAGGGCGGTTATGAAACGCTGGTGGAAGCCGGCTATGCTCCCGAGATGGCATATTTCGAGTGCCTGCATGAAGTGAAGCTGATCCTCGATCTGATCTACGAAGGCGGCATCGCCAACATGAACTATTCGATCAGCAACACCGCGGAGTACGGCGAGTATATGTCAGGACCACGCATCATTACTGATGAGACTAAAAATGAAATGCGACGGGTGCTGTCGGATATCCAGTCCGGCCGATTTGCCCGCGACTGGATGCTGGAGAACCGGGTCAATCAGACCAGCTTCAAGGCGATGCGTGCGCGCATGAGCGAACATCCGATCGAGCAGATCGGGGTGAAGCTGCGGGCAATGATGCCGTGGATCGCGAAGAACGCGCTGGTGGACAAGAGCCGCAACTGACCCTTCCCTTGCCCGCTCCCGCATTGGGAGGGGACCAGCCTTGCTGACGCAGGCTGAGCGGCGCAGGAGTCTGGTGGCGGCGATTGCCTGCGTTGCGGTATTCGGGCTCAGCATCGGCGAGGGCGGACCGCTGCTGTCGCTGTTGCTGGAAGCACGCGGCACCAACGCCGCGATTACCGGGCTGAATGCGGGCGCGGCTTTCATTGGCGTGCTGGTGGGCCCCATGCTGACGCCTCGCTGGCTCCTCCGGTTCGGAATCCGTAGCCTGCTGGTGACGTGCTTCGCATTGGATATCGTCACGTTTCTGATGCTGAAGGTGTTCGACGGGCTTGAGGCATGGTTCGTTTTGCGGGTTCTGCTGGGCCTGATCGGATCGACCCTGTTCACCACCAGCGAGGCCTGGATCAGTCTTCTGGCCGGCGATACCGCGCGTGGACGCATCATTGGCATCTATGCAGCGGCATTGTCCGTCGGGTTTGGGCTCGGACCGCTGCTGCTGTCCATCACCGGCATCGAGGGGTGGCCGCCGTTCGTGCTCAACGGTGTGATTGTTGCGAGTTCGGCGATACCGGTGCTTTTGGTCGGCGATCTGGCGCGCGGGTTGGGTCAGGAGCGTGCTGGCAACCCATTGGCGTTCTTTGCCAGGGCGCCGTTGATCGTTTTCGCGGTGGCAGTTTTCGGTGTCTATGAGACGGCATTGCTGACGCTGTTGCCGATCTGGGGCGTGCGCGTGGGACTTGGCACAAGTGTCGCTGCCGGAACGCTGTCGGCGGTGTATTTCGGCGCGATCGTGCTGCAGGTTCCGATCGGCTGGCTTTCGGATCACATGGACAGGCTCGCCGCCTTGCGGTTGTGCGGGGTAGTGGGAGTTGTCGGGGCGGTGCTGCTGATTGCCGGCGGCACGTGGTTACCGGTGCTGTTCGGGTTG
>DATIMO010000203.1:0-5526 GCA_035475215.1 Acetobacteraceae bacterium
ACCTTCTTCAACGCTCTGGCCGGCGACCGCGCGCCGACCGGCGGGCGCATCCTGTTCGACGGTCACGATGTGACTCGTGCCGGCCCGGCGGTTCATGCCCAGTTGGGAATCGCTCGCACGTTCCAGGTGCCGGTCACCTTCGAAGACATGTCGGTCGCGGAAAACGTCCTGGTCGGTGCGTTCCTGCGGCATCCGAGTCGGGCACGTGCCGATGCTGTCGTGACGCAGGTGCTGGACTTTACCGGGCTCGCCCCGATGGCGAGCCGCCGTGCCGGAATGCTGGGAACGCCAGGGCGCAAGCGGCTGGAGATCGCGCGCGCACTGGCAACCGAGCCGCGGCTGCTGCTGCTGGATGAGGCGCTGGCCGGGTTGACCCCGGCGGAAATTCGGGCGGCGGTTGGGCTGGTACGGCGCATTCATGCGCGCGGCATCACGCTGATTATCGTCGAGCACATCATGGAAGTAATCCTGACGCTGGCGCAGCGTGCCGTGGTGTTCCATCAGGGCCGCGTGATCGCCGCCGGGCCGCCGCGGGCAGTGGTGAACGATCCGGTTGTTGTCGCCGCCTATCTCGGCCACCGCATGGCGGCGCGGTTGCAGGCATGACCGCCCTGGTGGTGCGCAACCTGGCCGTGGCCTACGGCGACCTGGTCGGGGTGGCGGACGTGTCGCTGGAAGTTCCGGAAGGCGGTGTGGTGGCGTTGATCGGTTCCAACGGCGCCGGGAAGACCACCACGCTGAATGCAATCGCCGGACTGCTTGCTCCGGCCGCGGGACAGATCGAGTGGCAGGGTGAAACCATCGCCCGGCTGCGCGCGCACGCCGTGGTTCGGCGCGGGATCGCGCTGTCGCCCGAGGGATGGAGGCTGTTCGTCAATCAGTCGGTGGAACGGAATCTGCGCCTGGGCGCCACCGTCGTCACGAATCGGGCGCGTGAAGCGGCGTTGCTTGATCGCGTATTCACGCTGTTTCCCCAGCTGGCCGAGCGGCGGCGTCAGCTTGCCGGCACGCTGTCAGGCGGCGAGCGGCAGATGCTGGCGTTGGGCCGCGCACTGATGAGCGAGCCACGGTTGTTGCTGCTGGACGAGCCGAGCCTGGGTCTGGCGCCGGCTGTGGTGGAAAGCCTGTATGAAACGCTCGGGCGTCTGCATCGTGACGGGATCACGCTGCTGCTGGCCGAGCAATCGGTGGAACTGGCGCTGGAGATCGCACAGCACGCGTACGTGCTGCAGACGGGACGGACGGTGCTGGACGGACCCGCCGCGGAACTGGCGCGGGATGCGACGGTGCAGCGGATCTATCTGGGGTTGGAGTCTGGGTGAGCAGGGATGAAGGCAAGCAAGCCAGTCTGACCACGGAGACACGGAGGCGGGGAGAAGCAATGATCGTTTCTCCACTTGCTTCTCCGCGCCTCCGTGGTGACTCCAACTTGCCTGCTCTTTTCTTACGACTGCGACTCGGGCGACAACACGATGCAGCCCTTGCGGCTGTGCGACAGCGTCGCACAGGCCTTCACGGCGGACTCGCGCGACAACCCGGTGAGGCGTGCACGCCACAACGTGGCATGCGCCTGGTGCACGCTGGCCACGATGGGATGGGCCACGCCGAGCGCTCCATGCGCTTCCGACTTGGCGAGCGAAACCGCAGCCTGCGCATCACCTTCACGTCCGAACGCGCCGACCTGAACCGCCCAGTTTCCGTTGATTCCAGTCCCGTGCGGAGCGGGTTCGGCATTGGCCGTCTGTATCAGACGGAACCCGCCTTTATGCTGGTGCTGGGTCAGCGCCGGCGGGGTTGGGGGTGTGGACGCCAACGCAATCTGAGTGGTCGGCGCCGCAGCCTCACGCGGCGGCTGCGGCAGATTGGCCAGCCGCGTTTCGGCGTGCTTCGGCGCATGACGTGCCGGTTGCCGGCTGCTCGCCATCTGCACGCGGCCATAGCGCAGCCCGCCCGGGATGATGATCGGCAACTGGTTCATCGCGTATGTCTCGGCAGCGGAACGATGTGATGGCCAAGTGCCGTCGATGTTCGGGGCGATCATCGCGACGTAACGACGGGTCTCGTCCGGCAGGGAACGCTGGTTGCTGAGGTAATCATCGAGTCGATGCGGGCCGGCATTGTACGCCGCGAGGAATCCCGGAGACCCATACATATCATACATCTCGCGCATGTAGGCAGCCCCGGCGAGAATGTTGTTATGCGGATCGAACGGATCGTTGCCAAGGTTGTAGCGCTCGCGCAGTTCGTCATAGGTCTGCGGCATCACCTGCATCAGTCCCATCGCACCGACAGGTGAGGTGATGAGCTGGCCGTTCTGGTATTGCTCGCCGCCCGATTCGACGGTCATCACCGCGCGAATCCAGGTGTCGGGCACATCGTATTTCTGTGCCGCCTGCCGGATATAGGGGCCCCACGGGTCTTCGGGCGGACCGGGCGGCGTATAGTTGCCGCGGGCATGCGCCGCGTATTGCGCAGCTTCCTGCGATTCGTTGATCGCCGGGCCCTGGCCGGCGCAGGCGGCGAGCAGCGCAAGCAGCGCGACACAGCCGACAGCACGGACCGGGGAACGACGAATCGCAGGGCGCGTATGGGGATTGGCGCGATGGCGCGGTTGAGTCATCCGCTCAGGACCTCCGTCGTGGCTCGGCCGGAAATGGCCGGAGGGCACGGCGACCAGGATGGTCGTCGTTCAGACATGCGATCAGGAATCGACGCTAACCCCTTATCGCGTATCCAGGTTCTGCGCAAGATTATCTCGAAGCCCGAGTCGGCCCATGCGACAGCGGAACTTTGCGAGAACATTCACTCTTTGCTTGCCCGCGGCAACAATCCGACACAATGATAAACATCCAGATAACGACTGAGGATTTTTTTATGCGATCGACTGCGGTCGGGGGGTTGGTGATGGCAGCGGCACTTTTGCTGGCCGATTGCTCCACCACCCCGGCGCCGATCGCCGTTACAAAAATTCCGAACGGCACCGTTGTTGTGGTGCGCGCGGTCCGCCTGCCCGACGATTCGGGTCAGGCGCAGCTTCGGCTGTTGTACGCGATCGGCGTGCATGACAGCACGCGGACACAGAAGCTGGTCGAGGTGATCGTGCGCAAGGACAGCGGCGGCACGGTCGCGCTGGTTCAGCCGCCGCGCGATGGGGTGCGGCCGGGTGCGCGTGTCGTCGTTGATGAAACCGGAGCAGTATCGCAGTAATTCAACGCGGCGGCGTCGTCGGATTGATGGTTGCCGCGGTCAGGAACATGGTCACGTCGCCGAACCAGCGGGTTTCGAACTGCAGGCGTACCGGCAGCGGCGGCGAGCCCTCGATTGCGGCAAACCAGGCCGAACCGTGCAACGGTCGCTGCATCTCGGCGCGATTGTCGTCCAGCAGAAAGCCGGCCAGCATGTGGCCTTCGAAATCACAGCGCAGTGCCGGTCCGACAAAGATCGAGCGCTGCGTCGCCGCTACCGTCTCCATGCCGACGGTGCGAGCATTGATCTCGCTCAGCCGCCGACCATCATAGATGCGAGCCGAAGTGTCGCAGGTGGTGCTGGTATCGACGCGTCGCACGAGCTGCGCCAGCGCGCTCAGTGTATCCTCGGTGCCGATCTGCAATGCGGGCGGCACCGGTTCACGTTCCCGCGTGCCCGGCGAAATCAGCCGCACCACCGTCGGACGTTGGTTCTGATACGAAATTTCGGTCTGCCGGGCGTGGCCGCGCCAGACGCCGGATGCCATATAGCGCTGCGGCGCCGCATGCGGACCGATCCAGGCGCCGGCCACGGCATCGTTCTGCTCGCCCGGAAAGAGGAATCTCGCCAGTCCGGTGGTGCGGTAACTCAGGGTCAGCGCATAGCTATGCGGTCCCGTGGCAAGGGTGACGTCCATCGCCAGGATGGCGAAACCGTGCGCATAAGCCTGATAACGCAAGTTGATCGTGGCGTCCGGCGCCGCCGCGCGGGCGACGCAGGGCAGAATCAGCAGCAGCGGAAGAAGGTATCGCCCCATACCGGCTCACGTTGCATGTCATGCCTGTAGGTGGCAAGCCGGCCCCGGCATGGCTGAGGTGGCCGATGGACTTTTCAATCCCGCCCGCGATCAGGGAATTGCAGGAGCGCACGCGCGGATTCATCCGCGATCGTATCGTGCCGCTGGAAAGCGATACGCGGCAGACCCCGCATGGCCCGACTGACGCATTCCGGCGTGACCTGAACCGGCTGGCCGACAGCGCCGGTCTGCTCGCGCCGCATGTATCGCCGGCATTCGGCGGGCTGGGATTGGGGCATGCGGACAAGGCGATCGTGTTCGAAGAGGCGGGATATTCGCTGCTGGGGCCGCTGGCGATGAACATCGCCGCGCCGGACGAGGGCAATATGCACCTGATCGAGGCGGTGGGCACGCCGGAGCAGAAGGAACGCTGGCTGCGTCCGCTGGCGCGGGGCGAGATCCGATCATGTTTCTGCATGACCGAACCTGCGCCGGGGGCCGGATCGGACCCATCCGCATTGAAGACCAGGGCGGTGCAGGACGGCAATCATTGGGTGATCAACGGCGAGAAATGGTTCATCACCGGCGCGGACGGCGCCGGGTTCGCGATCATCATGGCCGCCGGCGACGACGGGCGGGCAACCATGTTCCTGGCCGACATGGATACGCCCGGCATCGAGGTGGTGCGGACGATGCACAGCCTGGATCAAGGGTTTCCCGGTGGCCACGCGGTGGTGCGGTTCCATGATGTGCGTATTCCAGCGGCGGATATTCTCGGCGAGCCGGGCAAAGGGTTTCGTTACGCGCAGGTGCGATTATCGCCGGCGAGGTTGACGCACTGCATGCGCTGGCTGGGCGCGGCGCGACGCGCGCACGAAATCGCCAGCGCCTATGCGCGCACGCGCGAGGTGTTCGGCACCACGCTCGGCAACCACGAGGGTGTCGGTTTCATGCTGGCCGATAACGAAATGGATATCCGCATGGCGCGGTTGGCGATCTGGCACACCGCCTGGGTGCTCGATCAGGGGGAACGCGGCGGCACTGAATCTTCGATCGCCAAGGTGGTCTGCTCCGAGGCGATCTGGCGCGTGGCCGATCGTTGCGTGCAGATCATGGGGGGCCAGGGCGTGACCGGGGAAACGCTGGTGGAGCGCATCTTCCGCGAGGTGCGCGGGTTCCGCATCTACGACGGTCCGTCCGAGGTGCATCGCTGGAGCCTGGCGCGCAAGATCATGCGCGATGGACCGAACTGGTGAGCGCGGCGCTGTTCGATCTGAGCGGGAAGGTTGCGATCGTGACGGGTGCCGGGCGCGGCATCGGCCGGGCGATCGCCGAGGCGCTGGCGGCGTTCGGTGCCCGCGTGGTACTCAGCGGGCGGACCCAGGCGACGCTGGAAGCAACCGCGACGGCTATCGGCGATGCGGCGATCGTGCAGGTGGCGGATGTGTCGCGCGAACCGGATGTGCTGGCCCTGCGCGATGCGGCGCTGGCGCAATGCGGTCGGATCGACGTGCTGGTGAACAATGCCGGGATCAACCCCATCT
>DATIMO010000204.1:0-2403 GCA_035475215.1 Acetobacteraceae bacterium
CCATCGAACGACCAAAGCGCCCGATTCCTATAGAGCGTGATCGCATGAGGCGGAACCGTCAGAAGGCGTGAATCACGCTCTCTACGCGCCATCCGGAATAGACCCGGCCGCCATGCGTCTGTCTCACACCAAATCGCAACTGCTCGCACGGAAGGGGCGTTTCCAATGCGACGACTGACCATGCTGATGACCTGTTTGACCGGACTGGCGCTTGGCCTTTGCGCATGTGCCCCGTCCCCCAGCATTGTTGCCGCCCCATCCAACCCGGCAAGTTCGAATCCCAGCAGTGGAGGATCGGACGGCGGCGGCGGCGGCGGAATGGGCTACTGAGCCCGTGCCCGCTATTGCCTCACAACCCGCCAAGATACTGCGCCAGCGCATCGATATCGGCATCGGCGTACGTCTTCAGCAGTGCCGCCATCCACGGATTGTTGCCCCGCGTGCCAGTGTGGAACTCCAGCATCGTCTTGCGCAGATAATCGGTGCTCTGTCCGGCCAGCCGCGGGTTCGTGCTGTCACCCAGATACCCGCCCAAATGACACTGCGTGCATTGCCCGGACGCGGCGAGGCCCTCGGCATGCGCCGCCACCTCGGCACCCGCACGAGGCTGGCTTAGATCCGGCCAAGGCTTGGCTTCGAAATACTCCCCGAGCGCCAGCATGTCGGCGCGGCTCATGTCGCTGACGATTGGGGTCATTATCTCGTTCTTGCGCGCGCCACTTTTCAGGTCGCGAAGCTGGATGAAGATGTAACCGGCGTGCTGGCCCCAGATCACCGGAATATCCTTGCTGATCGGCGTGCCTTTTGCGCCGTGGCAGGCGCTGCACACGGCAGCCTTTTCGGCGATCGAATCGCCCCCATTCGTCTGCGCATGTACCGGCGAAACGGATGCACCGACTACCAGTGCGCCGGCCAGCCATGTTGCGCCAAGCCGATCAGATTTCATTCCGTCCGCGCCTGTTCTGTTGGCTTCGAAAACACGGGCCCCCGTCGAGGGGGGCCCGTCGTTCACGCGCGTCGGCTGATCAGTCGAGCGTAAAGGCGATGATCGAATTGCCGCGCTTGTAGTCGAGCTGCGTGTTGCCGCCCGCCGCCACCACGACATACTGCTTGCCATCGACGGTATACGACGACGGCGGGGCGTTCACGCCGGCGCCGGCCTGGAACCGCCAGAGTTCCGACCCGGTCTTGGCATCGTACGCCTTGAACCGCCCGTTGCCCTCGCCGCTGAACAGCAGCCCGCCGGCGGTCACCAGCATGCCGCCGATCATCGGTTGCGGCGTCTTTACCTGCCAGGCGATGCGGCCGGTGTTGTAATCGACAGCCGTGATGTTGCCCCATTGCTCGGCCCCGGCGATCACCTTGAACGCGCCCCCGAGCCACAGCTTGCCGTCCGGATAGGGCGACGGCGTCACCGTGTAGGTCATCGGCTGGTGCAGGTTGATGGCGTACGTCAGGCCGAGGTCCGGATTGGTCGCCATCGGCGACCATTCGACGCCGCCATTGGCGCCGGGCAGCATCACCGTGCCCTGTGCGGTGGGCAGCGCCCACATGTTCTGCTGTGGCACCATCGCCTCAGAAAAGCGGATCAGGCTGCAATCATCCGCCTTGTTGACATAGACGTGCCCAGTCTTGCCGGCCTGCAGCACGCCATCCACCATCTGGCCGGATTTGTCGCGCACCTTCACCAGCACTGGCGGGCTGACCGCATCCAGGTCCCAGATGTCGTGGGAGACATACTGGAAGTGGCACAGGTACTTCCCGGTATCGAGATCGAGCGAAACGAGTGAATCCGTATACAGGTTGTCGCCGGGCCGTGGATCGCCATCCAGATCGGGGGATGGATTGCCGACCGAGAAGTAGATGCGGTGATTGGCCAGGTCCACGGCCGGGTTTTGCCACACGCCGCCGCCGAGTTTCTTGTACGGATCGCCGGTCTTGGTCAGCAGCTCCTTTTCGCGTGCGATGTTGCGATGCAGGTCGCGGCCGGTTGCGTCGGTGGTCGCCCACACGCCCACGGAGTTTTCCGGAACCGTGTCGAAGTTCCACACCAGCTTGCCGGTCTCGGCGTCATAGGCGCGAACGAAGCCGCGGATCCCGTATTCGCCGCCGTTGGTGCCGATCAGGATCTTGCCGTTCACCGCGGTGGGCGCCATGGTATCGCTGTAGCCCAGCGTCGGGTCGGCAAGTTGCGTCTCCCACACCGGCTTGCCGGTCTTGGCATCCAGCGCGACCAGCTTGGAATCGAGTGTGGCCAGATAGACCTTGTCCCCGTACACGGCCACGCCGCGATTGTTCGGTCCGCAACAATATGTGCTGATCGGCCCAAGCTTTTGCGCATAATGCCATAGCTGTTCGCCGGTACGCGCGTTCAGCGCGTAGACATGATCGAACGACGTGGTG
>DATIMO010000205.1:0-3307 GCA_035475215.1 Acetobacteraceae bacterium
CTGCCATGTTCGAGATGCCCGCGGAACACCTGATCCGCGGTCTGCTTCTGCTCGTCCGGCATGGCCGAGTACAGTGACTGGAAGGCAGCAGACAATTTCTGCATGTCCTGCGCGTGTTGCGCCGAAAGCTCGGCATAGGACTGCATGTCCTGCGCGGCATTCATGGATGTAAGCTGTGTGCCGCGTTCATCGAGTCTTTGGTCCATTGCCTTTGCGTTGTCGCGCATCACCTGGGCGAACTGGTCCCATTGCTGCTGCTCGGCTGGGGTGATGCCAAGCTCGGAATGGAGTTGGTTGATGCGCTGTTCCACGCGTGCGGCGCTGTCGGGCCCGCGTGCGTGGCGGCCGGCCGGGGCGGCGGTCTGAGCGGCTTCCGGCTTTGCCGGCGGCGGCGCGGTGTTGGGAGCGGCGGATTGAGCGAACGCCACGCCCGGCAGCAGCATGGTGGCGAGCAACGTGGCCTGCATTGTCGGTTTCAGTTTCAAGAGTAACCTCCTTCGGAGATGCGCGTTGGAGCGATCAGTAACCGTAATAGACCGGCGGCGGCGGCGCGTAATAGGCCGGCGGGGGAGACCCGTAATAGGCCGGCGGCGGGGCGTAATACGCCTGGGGCGGTGGATAGTAGGTGGGCGGCGGGGCAGCCAATGCGCCGATCGCGGCGCCGAGGCCAAGGCCCAGCAGCGCACCACCAACGATCGCGCCGGAATTGTTATGCCCGCCGTTGTGGTGCCAGTCACCGTGCCGGTACCGATCGTTGCCGTGCCACTGGGCGGCGGCCGGAAGCACGACTGACACCGATAGCGCCGCTGTCAGCGCCAGCATGCGGGTGGAACGGGAGCGTTTCACGGTCTCTACTCCTTGGTCGGGAGGCTTCGTTTGGCGCGCTCATTGGATCAGAAATATGGTCCGCCGTGCCACAATCGTGCCCGCATCGGCCTTGGTGGCGCGCCGGAAATCGGCCATTCTGCATGTTCGAACGCCTGAACGTGAAGGATTGACCGGTCCGATGCCCGCTATCCCGAATCGCCTGCCCGGGTTGAATTTCGACCTGGGTGAAACCGCGGACATGCTGCGTGCGCAGGTGGAGGCGTTTGCTGCCGCCGAAATCGCCCCGCTTGCGGCCGAGATCGATCGTTCGAACAACTTTCCCATGCATCTCTGGCGCAAATTTGGCGAGCTGGGCGTGCTGGGGATCACGGCCGAGGAAGAATATGGCGGGGCTGGCATGGGCTACCTCGAACATGTCGTGGCGATGGAGGAAATCTCACGCGCGTCCGCATCGGTGGGGCTTTCGTATGGGGCGCATTCGCAACTTGCCGTCAACCAGATCCGCCGTAACGGCACCGAAGCGCAGAAGCGCGCGTGTCTACCCAGGCTGATTTCCGGGGAGAACGTCGGCGCGCTGGCAATGTCCGAACCGGGCGCTGGATCGGATGTCGTCGGCATGCGCACCCGCGCCGAAAAGCGCGGCGACCGTTACATACTGAACGGATCGAAGATGTGGATCACCAACGGTCCGGATGCCGACGTGCTGATCGTGTACGCCAAGACCGATCCCGATGCCGGACCGCGCGGCATCACCACGTTCCTGATCGAGAAGGGGTTCAAGGGTTTTTCCACCGCACAAAAGCTGGACAAGCTGGGCATGCGTGGGTCCAACACCTGTGAGCTGGTGTTTCAGGATTGCGAGGTGCCTGAAGAAAATGTGCTGGGCCGCGTGAACGAAGGCGCGCGCGTGCTGATGAGCGGGCTGGATTACGAGCGAGCGGTGCTGGCGGCCGGACCGCTCGGCATCATGCAGGCCTGCATGGATGTGGTGGTGCCCTATGTGCACGAACGCAAGCAGTTCGGCCAGGCAATCGGCGAGTTTCAGCTCATGCAAGGCAAGCTGGCAGACATGTACACCACGATGAACGCATCGAAGGCATACGTGTATACGGTGGCGAAGGCGTGTGATCGTGGCGAGACCACGCGCAAGGACGCCGCGGGTGCGATCCTGTATGCCGCGGAAAAAGCTACATGGATGGCGCTGGAGGCGATTCAGGCGCTTGGCGGCAACGGTTACATCAACGACTACCCGACCGGGCGATTGCTGCGCGACGCGAAGCTGTATGAGATCGGCGCCGGCACAAGCGAGATTCGCCGCATGCTGATCGGCCGCGAGCTGTTCTCTGAAACGGCATGACGGTTCTGCGCTCGGCCGCCAATCCGCGCAGCGAGGAATTCGCCGCCAACGCTGCCGCGATGCGGACGCTGGTTGCGGATTTGCGCACCCGGGTTGCCGCGGTCGAGCAGGGTGGCGGAGACGCGGCGCGGCGGCGGCATCTGTCTCGCGGCAAGCTGCTGCCGCGGGACCGCGTGGCGGGCCTGATCGATCCGGGGTCCCGGTTTCTGGAACTGTCGCAGCTTGCGGCGCACGGCATGTACGACAATGAGGTGCCGGGGGCGGGCATCGTCACCGGGATCGGGCGCGTTGCCGGGCGCGAATGCATCATCATCGCCAACGACGCGACGGTGAAGGGCGGCACATATTTTCCGATGACCGTGAAGAAGCATCTGCGGGCGCAGGAAATCGCCCGCGCCAACCGTCTGCCATGCATCTATCTGGTGGATTCGGGCGGCGCGTTCCTGCCGCTGCAGGATGAGATCTTCCCCGATCGCGACCATTTTGGCCGCATCTTCTTCAATCAGGCGAATTTGTCTGCTGCCGGGATTCCGCAGATCGCTGCGGTGATGGGGTCCTGCACCGCCGGCGGGGCGTATGTCCCCGCCATGAGCGATGAAACGGTGATCGTGCGTCGCCAGGGCACGATTTTTCTCGCCGGACCGCCGTTGGTAAAGGCGGCCACTGGCGAGGAGGTCACCGCGGAAGATCTCGGCGGCGCCGACGTGCATGCGCGGGTTTCGGGCGTGGTGGATCATTACGCGCACGACGACCGCCATGCGTTGTCGATCTGCCGCCGTATCGTGGCCGGTCTGAATAGGCAAAAGCGGCCGCAGATCACGCTGCGACCGCCGGCCGAACCACGCTACGATCCGGCGGAGATCGGCGGCGTGGTGCCGCTCGATCTGCGCGCGACGTATGATGTGCGAGAGGTTATCGCTCGCCTTGTCGATGGCAGCGAGTTCGATGAGTTCAAGCGGCTGTATGGCACCACGCTGGTATGCGGCTTTGCGCACATGTACGGGTATCCGCTCGGCATCCTGGCCAATAACGGCATCCTGTTCTCGGAGTCGGCGCTGAAGGGCAGCCACTTCATCGAGCTGTGCTGCCAGCGCAAGATCCCGCTGGTGTTCCTGCAAAATA
>DATIMO010000206.1:0-1653 GCA_035475215.1 Acetobacteraceae bacterium
CAGAAGGGCTTTAGTCCTGCCGGACTGTCATTTGCCAAGAACGGCGCCAACACTGTGGGACTGACCATCCTGACCCAGGACGCAACGATCGCCAGCAAGCCGGACCTGGTCCGCGGCTTCATCGCCGCGACACAGAAATCCTGGGCGGCGGCGCAGAAAGATCCGGATGCTGCGATCAACGAACTGCTCAAAGCGAAGCCGGGGCTCGAGTTCGAGTCACAGAAAAATCAGCTCGTTGCCGATCTGCCGAACCTCTACTCACCGGCGACCGAAGGCAAGCCGATCGGTTGGGGCGCGTTATCCGACTGGGAATCGACCGAGAGGCTGCTGAAGCAGTACGGCAATCTGGAGACGGATAAGCCGGCCAGCGCCGTTTTCACCAACGACTACCTGCCGCAGTGAGCGAAGCGCCGGCGGCGATCGTTACGCGCCGGCTGTCCAAGACCTTTCAGCGCGGCGCGGTGACGACGATCGCGCTCGATACGATCGACCTGACCGTTACGCGCGGCGAGTTCGTGGCGATCGTCGGTCCCTCCGGCTGTGGCAAGAGCACCCTGCTGCGACTGATTGCCGGGCTGCTGCGGCCCAGTGCAGGCGAGGTGATGACCAATGGTCGCGCGGTGGTGCGGCCGGTGACCGATATCGGTATCGTGTTCCAGAACCCTGTGCTGCTCGAGTGGCGTAACGTGCTGGACAATGTGCTGGTGCAGGCGGAACTTCGCGGTCTGGGTGCCTCAGGGTACCGGGATCGCGCAGTCGCTTTGCTGGACACCGTCGGGCTTGGCGACTTTCTCAACAACAGGCCGCGTGAGCTGTCCGGCGGAATGCGCCAGCGGGCCTCGATCGTGCGCGCGCTGATCCACGATCCGCCGCTCCTGGTGATGGATGAGCCGTTCGGTGCGCTTGACGCATTGACGCGCGAGCAGATGCGCATTGATCTGGAGGCGCTGTGGCTGCGGACCGGCAAGACGGTCTTGTTCGTCACCCACAGCATCGATGAAGCGGTGCTGTTGGCCGACCGGGTAGTGGTGATGTCCCCACGGCCGGGTCGGATCGAGCAGGTGATCGAGGTCGATCTACCGCGGCCGCGCGGAATTGAGGCACGCCGTACGGCGCCATTCGTCGAACTGACGCAACAGATCACGCAGATCTTCCTGTCACGCGGTATTCTGCACGGAACCGGCGGTCTCTGAGGAGGGTTTGATGCGCGTCGCAATGCTGGGGGTCGGGCACTGGCACGCCGGCATGCACGCCAAGGGGTGCTGGAAGCAGGCGCGGAAATCGTCGGTGTCTGGGATCCGGATGTCGGTGCGGTCGCGCGGTTCGTTGACGCCTGTGGCGGTAGCGCGCGTACGGATGCAGCGGCAGCAATCGCTGACCGGCCCGACCTCGTCATCGCGCTGGGTCTCGGCCCAGCGGCGGCCGCGCAGCTCGCCTGGCTGATCGAGCAGGGGATACCGATCCTGGCCGATAAGCCGATTGGCCTGAGCTATGCGGATGTTGCACCACTTGCCGATGCGGCCGAGCGACGGAACCGGTTCGTGTCGGTAGCGCTGGTCAACCGCATCGGCGGGGCGGCCGAGGCACTACACGACTGCGGGCGGCTGGTGCATTTCTACTTCCGCATCATTAATGGGCATCCCCGGCGTTACC
>DATIMO010000207.1:0-5932 GCA_035475215.1 Acetobacteraceae bacterium
GCGCCAGAAGCCGCCGCGCCACCGCCGCGTCCTTCGTCCGGGCCGCCAAACGGCGCAGCTCCTCGGCCGAATGATCCAGATTGGTGATGGCGATCGGCTTGCCCATCGGACTTCCCCTGCCTGCGAATCGTGTGCAGGCAGCATCGAATCCGATTGCCACTGCGTTGGGAATCCCCCCAAGAGTCGCACCCCGGGGCGGTTGGTATTACAAGCGTGTGCGAACGCGGCCGGGGTGCCGGATCGCACATCAGGGGCGTGATTTCACCGGAAAAGAAGCTACTCGGTCTCACATTGGAGAGCGCGCCGAAGTGGTCTCGCTGCGTCCATGCGCCCCCACCCGCAGAACCAACAGACCTTCGCGTCGCGTGGCATCAACTCGGTACAATCCGGGCATCGCTTTGCCCGTACCATGTGCAGCCGATGCGAACCGGATCGGACAAGCACGTGCAGAACCGCTACACCTGCACCAAATGGCACCTGAGCCATGTACATGTTCAACCGGAGGGCTCCGCGTTTGGATGACAGTAATTGTAGCGCGCGCAACCGATCGATGCGCCCACCTTAGAGTCACAGTCTCGTGACTCTCGGGACCTACGTCAATCCGCGTTTGGTGAATGTCGCACGTGGCGCTTCATCCGCAGTGGGGTGCTCCGTTGCCTGCGGATCCGGCAGCGCGAACCACAGCAATGCCACCGCCAGCGCGCCGATTACGCCGCAACCGGCATACGCTGCATTGTAGCCAAGCCGATCCACTAGCATCTCGCTCAGCAGGCCGCTGCTGGTCACGCCGACCGCCCGCAGCGTACCCATCGCGCCCTGCGACAGGTTGTAGCGTCCCGTACCCCGGGTTGCATCGGCCAGCCACAGCGGGGTCAGCGCGGCGAACAGCCCGCCACCCAAGCCGCCCACGAACTGTACCAGGGTCAGCCAATATACCTTGTGCGACAGCACGGTCAGCGCCGCCTGGACGGGCAGCAGCGCAAACCCCACAGCCAGCAGCCATCGATAACCCCACGCATCGGCCCGGCGGCCGACCAGGATCGACGTCACCAACATGCCCAATTGCGCCGCGACGATGAACGTCGAGGTGACGGTTGCACCCCATCCCTCGTGCTCCACCCCGATCTGCTGGCTCACCAGCGTCAGCAGCGGCGCATCCGCAAGCTCGTACAACAAGCTGCAGGCGCCGAACACCAGCATCGGCCGCGATCGGAACAGCGTCAGCCAGCCGACCGGCCCGTCCCTCTGCTCCTTCTCCTGCTTCAGCCCCCGGGCGCGCCGCAGGTCCACCTTCTCATGCGGAATGGTCAGCACGGCGATTGCGGTCAGCAGCGCGATCAGGGGCACCTGCAGGAACACCGCGCGTGCCGTGAACACCCAGGCTGCAAATCCAGACGTTCCGGCCACAACGATATTGCCAGCGCGAGCCCATGCCGCATTGCGCCCCATCCGCCGCGTCAGCGCGTCGCGCGCGCATAGCCCCACGGTCAGCGCCGCCACCGCAGGTTCGAACACGCCGCTGACCACCTGCATCATGCTGTTGGCCAGCAGCACCGGCCAGAACGACGGGGTCAGGGCGAGAATCAGCGCACCCAGCGACAGCACCCCAAGCGCCCCCAGCAGCAGGCCACGCTTGCGGTTGGTGTGATCCAGCCAGGCGCCGATCGGCGTCTGCATTACAAGTCCGATCCACCCGCCCAGCGTCGTCACCAGTCCCACCGGCGCCAGTTGCCAGTGCTGTTCCGTCACCAGGTAGACCACCACGTAGGGACCCAGTGCCCCGCGCACATCGGCGATCAGGAAATTCGCCCAGTCCAGCGACGGCGCATACAGGCGCTTCGGCTTCAGCCGCTGGTGCAGTTGGACGGAGCGGTCCCGAACCCGGTCATACGAGGCCCGAAACCGCGCCCGTCCGCCGGCCGCCGGTTGCAGGTCGGATTGCATCACCGGCAAGCTTGTGGCCACGGGTCGCTCCGGCAAGCTTTCCTCCGTGCAATGTGCGGAAAAGAACCGCCCAGGCCCGGCTTCGCCATGCCTCGACTTCCGCCCCGCAATACGCCATCTCAGGTTGCGTCATGTCCCAGACACTGCTCCGCGCTCCGGCCCCGGTCCTGTTCATCCCGCAGAAGCAGCCGGCCAAGCCGAACACCACTCGGCTGCGTGTCGTTTCTGAATACCAACCATCCGGCGATCAGCCGACCGCAATCGCCACGCTGGTGCAGGGCGCCCAGCAGCAGGAACGCGATCAGGTGCTGCTCGGCGTCACCGGATCAGGCAAGACCTTCACCATGGCCAAGGCGATCGAGGCGGTGCAGCGGCCGACGCTGATCCTGGCCCCGAACAAGACGCTGGCCGCGCAGCTCTATGGCGAGATGAAGGGGTTCTTTCCCGATAACGCCGTGGAGTATTTCGTTTCTTACTACGACTACTATCAGCCGGAGGCGTACGTCCCGCGCACCGACACCTACATCGAAAAAGACGCACAGATCAACGAGCAGATCGATCGCATGCGCCATTCCGCCACTCAGGCGCTGCTGGAACGCAACGATGTGGTGATCGTGGCGTCGGTATCTTGCATCTACGGCATCGGCTCGGTCGAAACCTATGCCCGCATGGTGGTCAAGCTGGAAACCGGCGGCCGCATCGATCGCGACAAGCTGGCCAAGGCGCTGGTCGAACTGCAATACCGCCGCAACGACCAGGCGTTCCAGCGCGGCACCTTCCGCCTGCGCGGCGAAACCGTGGATATCTTTCCCAGTCACTACGAAGACCGCGCCTGGCGGGTATCCTTGTTTGGCGACGACATCGAATCCATCCACGAATTCGATCCGCTGACCGGCGAAAAGGCTGCTGCGATCGACGCTGTCACGGTCTATGCCAACAGCCACTACGTCACGCCGCGGCCGACGCTTCATCAGGCGGTCATCGACATAAAGAAAGAGCTGAAGATACGGCTGGATGAGCTGGTCGCCGAAGGCAAGCTGCTGGAAGCCGAACGGCTGCAGCAGCGCACCACCTTCGATATCGAGATGATGGAGACTACCGGTTCCTGCAAAGGAATCGAGAACTATTCCCGGTATCTCACCGGCCGCCGCCCCGGCGACCCACCACCGACACTGTTCGAGTATCTGCCGGAGAACGCGCTGCTGATTGTTGATGAATCGCACGTCACGGTTCCACAGCTCGGCGGCATGTTCCGAGGCGACTTCGCCCGCAAATCGATCCTGGCGGAATTCGGCTTCCGCCTGCCGTCCTGTGTCGATAACCGGCCGCTCAAATTCGAAGAGTGGGAGACGTATCGGCCGCAGACCATCTTCGTTTCCGCCACGCCGGGCCCATGGGAGATGGAACGCACCGCCGGCGTGTTCGCCGAACAGGTGATCCGCCCGACCGGGCTGATCGACCCAGAGACCGAGGTGCGACCCGTGGAGCGTCAGGTGGACGATCTGCTGGCCGAATGCCGTTCCATCGCCGCCCGCGGGGGGCGCGTGCTGGTCACCACGCTGACCAAGCGGATGGCCGAGGACTTGACTGAGTACCTGACCGAGCACGGCGTGAAGGTCCGATACCTGCACTCCGACATTGATACGCTGGAAAGGATCGAGATCATTCGCGACCTGCGGCTTGGCGTGTGCGACGTGCTGGTCGGCATCAACCTGCTGCGCGAGGGGCTCGATATTCCGGAATGCATGCTGGTGGCCATCCTGGATGCCGACAAGGAAGGGTTTCTGCGATCGACCACGTCATTGATCCAGACCATCGGCCGGGCGGCGAGAAATATCGACGGCCGGGTGATCCTCTACGCCGACACGATGACGCAAAGCCTTCGCAGGGCGATCGAGGAAACCGAGCGTCGCCGCAACAAGCAGCGCGAGTGGAACGAGGCGCACGGCATTACTCCGCAATCGGTGAAGAAGCAGATCGGCAACGTGCTGGCCTCGGTGTTCGAGCAGGACTACGTGACGGTGGCCCCGATAGCCGATGCGGGGCCGGCAGAGTTCGTCGGGAAGGACCTGAAGGCGTCGATCGCTGAGCTGGAAAAACGGATGCGTGGGGCCGCGGCGGATCTGGAGTTCGAGGAGGCGGCACGGCTGCGCGACGAGATCCGCCGGCTAGAGGCGCTGGAGCTTGGGCTGGAACCGCCGCCGGTGGCCAGCGCCACATTGCGCCCGCGACGTGATCGCACGCCAGAGCCTTTAGGGCCGGGCGGCGGCGGATATGATCCCGCCAAACGCAGGGGTGGACCGCGCCGCCGGCGTGGGCCGTGAGGACGGGCCCCCTCCCCTTGCGAGAAGGGGCTGGGGGAGGGTCAGGCCCAACGCTGGTATAAGCTCGCGTGCGGCCTACTTACGTCCGCCCCCAAACAGGATCTCGACCGGGACTGTAAAGGGACCGCCCGGGTTCGCCTCGTCCTCCAGCCGCCCTGCGTGAAGAAGGCCTGCGAAAACTGGTCAACACCGCCCCGGGAGCTTTTCGCGCACGGTTGGCGCAGATTGCGCTGCATCGACTCCGGTTGTCGGTGATCGACGCCGGGGCGAGCTCCCGTCTGAAGCGCTGCGTTGGGAACAGCGGCAGGTGAGACGTTGCCGACGCAACGTCAGCGGGAAGGTGGCGAATGATTCTGACGATTGAGCGGCGTCCGGCAATGATACGACTGATCCGAACACTGCGTTCAGCTGCGATAAGTTCGTTAGTTGCGGCTGCCGCGTGCGGCGCCATCAGCTCTGCCGCTTCGGCGCAACCGGCCCCGCCGGCATTCGGACCGGCCGTGCGCGTGGCGCTGCCGCCAGCCTCGACTCCTGGCGCAAGTGAGCAACCGGCGTCCGACGATGCTTCGGCGCTTACGGCAAAGCTGCAGAACCCGATCGGCGGCCTGATTAGTGTGCCGTTTCAGAACAACACCAACTTCAACGTGGGTCCCCACAAGGGCACGCAGGACATCCTGAACATCCAGCCGGTAATTCCAATCCATCTCAACCGGGACTGGAACCTGATCACGCGGACGATTCTGCCCCTGGTCTGGAGCCCATCGTTCCAGCCGGCACCAAGCGTGCCCTTCGGTCTCGCCCCGACCACGTTATCGGCTTTCCATCACTGCCAACTGGCTAGCCGGCGGCGAAATCTGGACGCTGCCAGTCGGCATTCAGGGTGGGCGTCTGATCAAGATCGGTGGCAAACTGCCGGTAAATTTGGTTATCGGCGCAGATTACAACGCACTGTGACCGCAATTCGGCGCAAACTGGCAGCTTCGGACTCAGATCGCGATCGTTTTTTAGCGTTTCGCCTCAGCGACAGCACCGCCGGGATTGACCTTGATCTGGATCAAGGCAGTGCCGGCTCGCCAACGTTATTGACCGCACTTATTTATGCAACATAAAAGACTACCGATTATCGGGGGATGAATGCCGTCGAGCATGATCCGCGTCGCCGCGGACCCGCACGAACTGGCCGCCGCGGTTCGAATGTTGGGCACCGATTTCACTGTCACCCGATCCGGGACGTTCGCGGCCGAGGTTACGCGAATTGATCTGCATACTGTATGGATGCAACGCGGTCAGGAAAGCCTGCCGCGGATTATGCAGTACGATCAAACGCCGCTGCGGTTCGGCTTCGTCTTTTTTGGCGGACCTGACACCCACATAACGATCAATGGGATCACTCCATCGATTACCGATCTGGTTCTTCAGCCCGGGGGCTTGTCTTACAGTCATGTCTCCGACGGCCCGGCCGAGTGGGGCAGCCTGTCGCTGCCCATGGCCGAGGCGCAGGAGCTTTGTGGTCTGCTTGCCTGCCACGACTTGAAGCGAGCGCCGTCTGGGCCGACGGTGATTGCGGCGCCCATAGCTTTGGCTAGGCTACAGCGAGTCCATGCCGCAGCGACACGGCTTGCCGAAACTGCCCCCGAGGTGATCGCCAATCCGGAGGCGGCACG
>DATIMO010000208.1:0-3047 GCA_035475215.1 Acetobacteraceae bacterium
GTGCCTGACCGAGATCGACGGCTGGCCGGATCGGCAGGCTTGTCTGGTGGGCGTTGCCGAGGGAATGCATATTCGCCGGAAGTTGCGGGAGAAACTGGTTTGAGCAACGAACGGCACGAACTTGCCATCATTGGGGGTGGACCGGCGGGAATGGCGGCAGCGATAACTGCCGCGGCGCTTGGAGTGGACACGATCCTGCTGGATGAACAGCGCTCGCCGGGCGGGCAAATCTATCGCAATATCGAGCAGATCAGCAGTGCAGAGCTGCAAATTCTGGGGGACGAGTATCGTCGCGGGGTGGAGCTGGCGGGTGAGTTTCGCGCCAGCCCGGCGCTATATCGTCCGCAGTGCATCGTCTGGCAGACATCGCCGGACGGGCGGATCGGGATAACCGGGCCGGATGGAGCGCGCATGCTGCTTGCTGACCGTATCCTGCTGGCGACAGGTGCGATGGAGCGGCCAGTTGCCGTGCCGGGCTGGACGATGCCTGGCGTGATGGGTGTGGGGGCGGTGCAGGCGTTGCTGAAAGCGTCCGGTGTGGTTCCGGATTTTCCGGTGGTGATCGCCGGGTCCGGACCGCTGATCTATCTGGTGGCGGTGCAACTGGCGCGCGCCGGCTGCACGGTGGCGGCGCTGCTGGTGACCACGCCGATGAGCCGGATTGCCGATGCGCTGAAGGAACTACCGCGCATGCTGCTTGCTGGACGCGATCTGGTCAAAGGAATCGGCTGGATGAATGAGGTGCGACGGCTGAGCATCCCGACCAGCAATGGTGTCAGCGGTATCCGGATCGAAGGCGCCGGGCAGGCCGACGCGGTTTCCTACGAGATCAACGGCACGCGCAAACGCATCTCGGCCGGGCTGGTGCTGCTGCATGAGGGCGTCATCCCAAACGTGCAACTCAGTCTGTCGACGCGGTGCCGGCACGTATGGGACCAGGCGCAGGCGTGCTGGCGTCCGGAAACGGATGAATGGGGCGCCACGAGTGAAGCGCGTATTGCCGTGGCCGGTGATGGAGCTGGTATCCACGGTGCAGCAGCGGCCGAGGCACTGGGACGGATCGCGGCGCTGGATGCGGCATATCGTTTCGGTCGCATTGATCAGTCGGAGCGTGACCGCCGCGCCGTGCCGGAGCGCGCCGAGCTGGCACGGCATGACCGGCTTCGCCGGTTGCTCGACCGGGTGTTTCAGCCGGTTCCAGGCATGCTGACGCCCGGCGACGCCGATACGATCGTCTGCCGTTGTGAAGAAGTAACAATGGGGATGTTACGAGACGCGGTGCGGGTGGGCGGGGAGGATCCAAATCGCGCGAAGCTGTTGACCCGGTGCGGCATGGGGCCATGCCAGGGTCGGATGTGCGGACCGACTGTTGCTGCGGTGATTGCGCGCGAAACTGGGCGCAACATGGCCGAGGTGGGCACATATCGGATCCGTATTCCGGTGCGGCCGGTACCGTTGGCCGCGCTGGCCGATCTTGTCGGCGAGGAAGAGGGACTGCTGCCTGGGGAGGCAACGCTGTGAGCACGACGGCTGCAGGTACCTACGCCATCGTTATCGGCGGCGGTCTGCATGGACTGTCCACCGCCGTTCATCTGGCGTTGAAAGGACTGCATCCGATCGTGATCGAGAAGAACACAGTCGGGCGACATGCGTCGAGCGTGAATGCCGGCGGCGTGCGACAGTTGCGGCGGCATCCGGCGGAGATTCCGTTATCTGTCGCGGCGATGGATCGATGGATGAACCTGGGCGAATTGCTGGGTGAGCATGCGCCGTTATGCGAGTTTGTCGGCAATGTCGGGCAGATCGCGGTGGCGGAAACCGAGGATGATCTGCGTCCGCTGGAGGCGCGGGTGGCAGAACTGCACCGCTTAGGGTGGACGCATGAGGAACTGATCGACCGCGCGGAATTACGCCGCCTGGCGCCGGCGTTGTCGGAGCACTGCATCGGAGGGTTGATTTCGCGGCGCGACGGATACGCGACGCCGTATAGCACTGTGCAGGCATTCCGGTTGCGGGCGCTGGATGTGGGCGTGCGGATCGAAGAGGGCGTGCGCGTCACCGGACTGGAGCATGGTGCGCGATGGAAGGTGCAGACATCGAAGGGCCGGTTCGAAAGCGATGTTGTCGTGAACTGCGGGGGTGCCTGGGGCTGGGAAGCGGCGGCGATGGCCGGCGAAGTGCTGCCGCGCGGGTATTTTGCTCCGGCCATGATGGTGACGACGCGGATGCCGCATTTTCTCGATCCGGTGGTTCTTGGCACCGGACGAAAGCTGTCGTTCAAGCAGACCAATGACGGGACGGTGGTGATCGGCGGCGGGATTTTTGGCGTCCCGGATCGGGATGCGGAAACCGCCGATCCGGTTGCCGAGCGGATGCGGGAAAGCGCACAAACATGCTGCGCGCTGTTTCCGATCATGCGGCGGGCTACCATCGTGCGGACCTGGGCGGGGCTGGAGGCACGCATGCCGGATGAGATACCGGTGATCGGGGCAAGTCAGACGGCGCCGAACATGTGGCATGCGTTCGGCTTTTCGGGTCACGGGTTCCAGCTCGGCCCGATGGTCGGGTCATTGCTGGCGGATCTGATCGTCGAGGGAAAAAGCCCGCTGCCGATCGAAGCGTTCCGACCGGGGCGATTCAATTCGTAGCGGCGCTGCGCATGCGCTGGGCGTAGACGTTGATCACCAGGGCGATCAGCAGGATCAGGCCACGGATCAGTATCTTCAGGAAGCTGTCGATATCGACGTGGTCCAGGCCGTTGTTCAGCACGCCCAGCACGAACAACCCAATGATGGTGTTGCCGATGCCGCCCTGGCCGCCGAACAGGCTGGTGCCACCGACCACCACCGCGGAGATGGAATCCAGCAGATAGGTGTCGAACTCGTTCTGCTGTGCGCTACCGAAATACGCCACGCCCAGCATTCCGGCGATACCGGAGCACACGGCAGAGATGATCATTACGGATGACAGGATGGTGCGGACATTGACGCCGGAATACTCCGCCGCCTCACGGTTGCCGCCGACCATGTACACGTAGCGCCCGAAGC
>DATIMO010000209.1:0-6162 GCA_035475215.1 Acetobacteraceae bacterium
GGCGTAGTTGCCGGCATGCAGCATGCAGGGCGGCGTGCCCATCTTGTCTACGTAGCGCTTGGTCCAGGCCCGCGTCTTGTCGGTCAGGTCCCAGTAGAACGAGTCGGTCAGGATCAGCCCCTGGCAGACATCCTGGCCGAGCGAATTCACGTCCGTAATGAACATCAGCAGCGTGGCCAGCCGCTGGCCACCCTTGGCGATGCCGAACTCGGCCGCCTGCTTGACGCAGTTCTGCAAATCCGTTCCGGCATTCGCCAGCCCGATAACCTTGGCGCCGGACGCCTTCGCCTGGATCAGGTAGCTGGAGAAGTCGGTCGTGCCCAGCGGCGCGCGCACGCTGCCCAGGATTTTCCCGCCTGCCGCTTTCACGAAGTTTTCGGTGTTCGCCTGCAGCGAATAGCCGAACTGGTAGTCCACCGTGATGAAGAACCAGGTGTCGCCGCCGGCTTTGGTCAGCATGCCGCCGGTACCTTTGCCCAGGGCGTAGGTGTCGTAGGAGAAGTGGAATCCGTACGGCGAGCATTGCTTGCCGGTGAAATCGGTCGCTGCCGGGCTGGTGATCAGGTAGATCACCTTCTTGTCGCGCGCCACCTGCTGGATTGCCAGACCGGCGGATGTGGCGGCGCCGTCGGCGAACGCGCTCACCCCTTGGGAATCGGCCCATTCGCGGGCGATCGCCCCGGCAACATCGGGCTTGTTCTGGTCATCGGACTGCAACACCTCGATCGGGCGCCGGAGCACGGAGCCGCCGAAATCCTGCACCGCCAGATCGACAGCCACTTTCGATCCCGGGCCACCGACATCGCGATATGGCCCTCCCATGTCGCTGAGCAGTCCGATCCGGACCGGCTTCGATGAGGTCTGAGCGCGCAGGATGCCGGGCATTGCCAGCGGAGCAGCGGCAAGCGTTGCAAGCGTGGCACGGCGGCTGATGATGGTCATTCGTGGCCTCCCTTGGGCTTCGTTGAGCGGTGTCGTTGCGCTTCTGCGTCATCAGTGTGCCCGGTTCATGGCGACCAGGAAAGCCGCCGAGGGTCGCCGGATGCCTCGCACCGCACGGGAGACCGCGCACTTGTCCGTTGCGGCCGGCGGTTGCTATAGCACATCGCGCGTTACGCATTGCTGCGGGGCGCACCGTTTCGGGAGGAACATCAATGAAGCGTCGCACGCTGCTGACCGCATCCGCCATGTCTGGTCTGACGATGCTGCTGCCGGGCGGCTACACCGCGCGAGCCGCGGCCAAATACCGTTTCGGATTTTCCCAGGTCACCACTGTCGAGCCGTGGCGCGTGCAGTTCAACAAGGATATGCGCAAGGAAGCCGAGAAGCATCCGGAGCTGGAGCTTATCATTGCCGACGGGCAGGATCGCACTGAAAAGCAGGTTGCGGATGTCGAGAACTTTATCGTCCAGAAAGTCGATGTGCTGCTGATATCGCCCAAGGAATCCGCTGGCCTGACTGGCGTTACGCTGAAGGCCATCGATGCGGGCATCCCGGTGATCATTCTGGACCGCAACGTGGACACCGACCGGTATGCGCAGTTCATCGGCGGCGACAACGTTGTGATCGGTCGCGCGGCCGGCGAGTACGCCGTTCAGTTGCTCGGCGGACCCGGCAAGGCGCAGGGCAATGTGGTGGAAATCTGGGGCGGCATGGGGACACAGCCGGCGCATGATCGCCATGGCGGATTCCACGCACTGACCGACAAGGAGCCGGGGATCAAGTACCTGCTCGATCGCCAGGACGGGGACTGGAAGCAGCAGAAGGGCTACGACATCATGTCCACGGCGCTGAAGGCGCACGACAAGATCGATCTGGTGTACGGCCACAATGATCCGATGGCGTATGGCGCCTATCTGGCCGCGAAGGATGCCGGGCGTGACAAGCAGATGAAGTTCCTCGGCGTGGATGGGCTGCCGGATGAGGGCGTGAAGTGGGTGCACAACGGCGAACTGACCGCGACATTCCTGTATCCGACGCCTGGCGTGGAGGGCGTGCGCCAGGGCCTGAAGATCATGGCGGGCGAGAAGGTGGAGAAGAAGATCACGCTGCCGACCATGCGGATCGACAAGAGCAATGCGGATTCGATACTGAAGGCGAACGGGCTGTTGTGAGGCATTTGTCGAGCAAGTCGTGGGTGGCCGGCCCCTCGGGTCAAGCCCGAGGGCATGCTTCGCCGGTCATGACGGTAAAGCCCGGCCAAGACGGCGTCATGGATGGCTGACTCGCCGCTTCTGAGCATGCGTGGCATCGGGAAGTCCTTTGGTGCAGTTCCGGTGCTGCGCGATGTCGATCTGACACTGCATGCGGGCGAGGTGCTGGCGCTGATGGGGGAAAACGGCGCCGGCAAATCGACGCTGATGAAAATCCTTGGCGCAATCTACCCTGATCACGACGGCCAGATCACCATCAACAACCAGCCGGTGGCGTTGGAGTCGCCGCGTGCCGCCGCCGAAGCCGGGATCGCTTTCATTCACCAGGAGCTGAATCTGGTTGCCGGCCTGACCGTTGCCGGCAATATCTTTCTCGGCCGCGAGCCGCGCCGCGCGGGGTTGTTCATCGACGAGGCGCGCATGGGTCGCGACTGCGCGGCGTTGCTGCGCCGACTTGGATTCCGTCTCGATCCCGGTGCCACTGTCGGCAGCCTTCGCGTCGGCGAGCAGCAACTGGTCGAGATCGCCAAGGCGCTGTCGCTCGATGCTCGCATCCTGATCATGGACGAGCCTACATCCGCGCTGTCACAGACTGAGACAGAGGCGTTGTTCCGCGTCGTGCGTGGACTGGCAGAGCAGGGCGTGGCGATCATCTACATCACGCATCGCATGGAAGAGGTGTTTCGCGTCGCCGATCGAGTGATGGTGCTGCGCGACGGCGCGGCGGTGGGCGAGTTGGCGGCGGCCGGCGCGCCGCGGCGCGAGTTGATCCGTCTGATGATTGGTCGTGACGTTGCGGATTTTTTCGCGACGCATCGCCGTCCGGCCGGCGAACTTGTCATGGAAGTCGAAGACTTGTGGCTCGAACAGCCCGGTCGTGCGATCGGGCGCAGTCGCACGCTGGATGGCGTCAGCTTCAGCATACGTGCGGGGGAGATTCTGGGCATTGGCGGCCTGCTCGGGTCGGGCCGGACCGAATTGCTGGAAACGTTGTTCGGTGCGGCGGAGGGGCGCTCGGGCGGCCGCATCCGGATTGACGGAAAGCCGGTCACCATCCGCTCGCCGGCCGAGGCGAAACGGGCGGGCATTGCCCTGGTATCGGAGGACCGGCGGCGTGAAGGGCTGGTGATGCTGGCCGGGCTGGACGCCAATGTCGCGCTTCCCACGCAACCGGCGCTGGCGACGGCTGGTGTGATATCGCGTCGGCGAGAGCTGGACTTGGCAGCCGGTACGATTCGCCGTCTGGGAATTCGCGCCGCACCCGTGCAGTCGGTGGCAACTCTGTCGGGCGGCAATCAGCAGAAGGTGGTGTTCGGCAAATGGTTGCCGACTGAACCGCGGGTGTTGCTGCTGGACGAGCCGACCCGCGGCATCGATGTCGGTGCCAAGGCGGAGATCTATCAACTGCTGGCAGAGCTTGCCGCTGCGGGTCTGGCCGTGATCATGGTCAGCTCGGAGTTGCCGGAGCTGCTGTCGCAGTGCGACCGCATTCTGGTGCTGCGTGAGGGCAGGCCGACGGCGCTGCTGGACCGCAATGAGTTCTCGGCGGAGCGGGTGCTGGCCTTCGCATCGCCGGGTTATGCCGCGGCTGGAGGATCAGATGAGCAGTACCAGCCTGCGTGAAGCGGCGGTGCCATACGCGGCGTGGCCGCGACGGATCGGCCGTGTTCTGCTGCACACGAAACTTTATTGGGGCCTGATCGCACTCTATGGGATAGCGGTTTTCGTTTCGCCGGTGAGTTCACGTGGCGTGAACATATTCCTGACCACAGCGAACCAGTCGGACGTGCTGCGGCAGGTTTCCAACAACGGCATCGTCGCGGTCGGGATGACGCTGGTGATCCTGATCGGCGGCATCGATCTGTCGGTAGGATCAGTGATGGCACTTGGCTCTGTGGTCTGCGCGATGCTGCTGACGCAGACCGGATGGAGCGCTGCGGCCTATCTGGCGATTCCGCTGTTTGGTGCCTTCGTGCTGCTGATGGTCGGCTGGATCGTGCCGATACTGGTGGGCGCACGGCCTGGCGCGAAGCCTGGCTGCTGGGCGCTCGGCCTGCTTGCCGCCGCCGGTGCGACATGGTGGACGATCGGGCAATTGCCGGGAAAATTTGGTGTGCTTGGGGTGCTGCTGGTGGTGCCCGTGGTGGGGCTGGCGGTCGGGGCGCTGAACGGTGTCATTGTCGCACGCGCGCGATTGCAGCCATTTATCGTGACATTGGCAATGATGGTGGGCATGCTCGGCACGGCCCGGTTGGTCGCCGGGCCGGACACCACTGTTTATCCAGTCTATACCGGCACTAATGCGACCCCCGCTTTTGAATCGCTGCGGCTGCTGATCTGGCACGTTCTGCCGGTTCCGGGACTGTTCTTTTTGGCAGCGGTGGTGCTGTTTTCGTTGCTGCTGCGGCGGACCACGTTCGGGCGCTACGTCTATGCGATCGGCGGCAACGAACAGGCGACGCGCTTTTCCGGGATTGGCGTCGATCGGGTGAAGATCGCGGTCTATGGCATCGCGGGCGCGCTCGCGGCGCTGGCCGGCGTGCTTTATGTCGCGCAATACCGGCAGGGCAAGCCGGATGCCGGCGTGGGGATCGAGCTGGATGCGATCGCCGCGGTGGTAATCGGCGGCACCAACCTGATGGGCGGCAAGGGCAGCATCATCGGCACGCTGGTGGGTGTGCTGATCTTCGGCTTTCTGGGGAACATCCTGCAATTGCGTAATATCGACAGCAATACGCAACTTGTGCTGAAGGGCGTCATCATCATCGTTGCGGTGATGCTGCAAGAGGGCAATCTGCGTCTGCTGCGCCGTGCCTGACCCAGGGCTTGACCCGGTGCCGGCATGACCAGAGCGCGCTATAGCGGGCTCATGCCGCCGGTTTCGGAAGTCCCGCTGATCGCCACCGTGTTGCCTCCGGGCGAAGGCTTCGGCCCGGGGCGCACCGGCGCGGTCGGCCTGATCGTGCGTCGGCTGGCGCGCGTTCTGCCGGGCCTGGTGCTGGGGGGGCCGCAGTCGGGGCCGGTGTTCGACGACGTCCCGTTTACGGCAGTCCGCTCGGCGCGCTGGCTGCTGGGCAACGTCAACAGCCGTTATGCGGCGGGTGTGGCGCGCGTGCTGCGCACGCTGTCTCCGGCGTTGATCGAGGTGCACAACAGGACCGAAATAGCGCTGTCGCTGGCCAGGCGGTTTCCCAACACGCCGGTGGTGCTGTTCCTGCACAACGATCCGCAATCGATGCGGCATGCGCGGCGGCCGGACCAGCGTCGGCGGCTGCTGGACCGATTGGCGCGGGTGGTAACTGTGTCGGAGTATCTGCGCGACAGGCTGCTGGGGGGTATTGAAGCTCCGACCTGCCGTGCGCCGATGGTGCTGGCGAATCCTATTGATATGGCGGCGCTGCCGGCAGCGGGGCGGCGCGATCCGGTGATTACGTTTGCCGGGCGCGTCGTGGCGGAGAAGGGCGCGGATGTGTTTGTCGCCGCGTGTGCCCTGGCGCTGCCTCAGCTTCCGGGCTGGCGCGCCGAACTGATCGGTGCTGACCGGTTCCGTGCCGACAGTCCGGAGACACGCTACGTGCGTGATGTGCGCGCCGCGGCCGCGCGGGGCGGCGTGCATGTGCTGGGCTATCGCGATCACCCGGAGGTGTTGGCGGCGCTGTCGCGCAGTGCAATCGCCGTGGTGCCCAGCCGCTGGGCGGAGCCGTTCGGTTTGGCGGCGCTGGAAGCGATGGCATGCGGCGCAGCCCTGATCTGTTCGGATCGCGGGGGTTTGCCGGAGGTGGTCGGGGACGCGGCGTTGCGCGTGGATCCAGACGATGCGGCCGGGATGGCGCGGATGATCGTTGCATTGGCGCGCGATCCGGATCGGCTCGCGGCGCTGTCCGCGGCCGGCCGTGCCCGGGCGCGGGGCTTCGGGGTGGAGGCGGCGGCGGTTCGATTGGCCTCGCTTCGCCGCCAGATCCTGGCCGCGGCCGGTGGTGCGGGTGGCCGGGTTGGACAGCCGGCCCTA
>DATIMO010000210.1:0-5269 GCA_035475215.1 Acetobacteraceae bacterium
GGCCCGATGTACATGCTGTACATGTATCGCCGCATGATTTTCGGCCGGCTAACCAGGGCCGACTTGCGGGGGATGCTGGATCTGTCGCCACGTGAGATTGCGCTGTTCGTCCCGCTTGCCGTGCTGACAATCTGGATGGGCGCTTATCCGTACAGCTTTACCCGATTCTGGGACAACACGGTGCAACAGATGGTTGTGAGCCATCAGCAGGCGATGGTGTTGCCGAACCCACAGGTGAAACTGGCGGAGGCCGCACGCTGATGAACTGGGTGGTCGCGCTGCCGGAGATCGTGCTGGCGGTCCTGGGCATGCTGATATTGGTATTCGGCGTGCTGCGTCGAGCCGAGTCGGCAAGGCTGTGCACGATGCTGGTGCTGGGCGCCTTCCTGCTGACCGGCTTCCTGATGGTCACGCGAGTCGGAGGGGTTGGTTACCACGGTCAGTTCACCGTTGATGCCTTTGCCGTTTTCATCAAGGCTCTGGTGCTGGTGGGCGCGGCTCTGACGCTGATGCTGTCGCTCGACTATAATGAGACACAGGGGATCACCCGGTTCGAATACCCGGTACTGATGCTGTTCGCTGTGGTTGGCATGATGGGCATGGCCTCGGCGACCAATCTGATGACGCTTTATCTGTCGCTCGAACTGCAATCGCTCGCTTTGTATGTCATGGCGGCGTTCGCGCGCGATGAACTGCGGTCATCCGAGGCGGGGCTGAAGTATTTTGTGCTTGGGGCTCTGGCGTCCGGGCTGCTGCTGTACGGCATTTCGTTGGTGTACGGATTCTCCGGTTCGATGGATTTCGGCGTGTTGGCGCGCACGCTTGCCTCTCCGGCACAGGCATCGCCCGGCCTGATCGTTGGCGTGGTGTTCGTGATCGTGGGGCTCGGTTTCAAGGTTGCGGCGGCGCCGTTCCATATGTGGACGCCCGATGTGTATGAGGGTGCGCCGACGGCGGTGACGGCGTTTTTCGCGACGGCGCCGAAGATCGCCGCGATGGCGCTGTTCCTCCGTACCATGGTCCAGCCGTTCGGGCATCTGCTGGTCTCGTGGCAGTTGCTGCTGCAAATCATGGCGATCGCTTCGATGGTGCTTGGCGCGTTCGCGGCGATCGGCCAGACCAACATCAAGCGGCTGATGGCGTATTCGGCGATCGGCCATGTAGGGTATGCGCTGATCGGGTTGGCGGTGGGTACGCCGGTCGGAATTCGTGGTGTTCTGGTCTACCTGATTGTTTATATTTTCATGAGCGCCGGGACCTGGGCGTGCATCATCGCCATGAAGCGGCGCGGACTGGCATTGGAAAAGATCGACGATCTCGGCGGCCTTGGCCGCACCGATCCGGCGCTTGCTCTGGCGTTTGCGGTGTTCATGTTCAGCATGGCCGGGATTCCGCCGCTGTCGGGTTTCTTTGGCAAGCTGTACGTGTTCCTGGCGGCGGTCCAGGCGGGGTTGTGGACGCTGGCGATCATCGGCGTGCTGACCAGCGTGGTGGCGTCGTATTACTACGTGCGCATCGTCAAGGTGATGTATTTCGATGCACCATTGCCGGCGTTCGACCGCAAACCGACTGGTGTTTCGTTCGTTGGGGCAGTGACGGGTTTGTTCACTCTGCTGTTCTTTCTGTTCCCCGGTCCGTTCGTTGCGGCGGCAGGCTCGGCGGCTGCTGTGCTGTTTTGATGGGCAGGAGGTGCCCGCCGGTTGTTACCCGGCCGAGTTCGCTATGACTAACAATCTCTGAACGCATCAGAGAGTGCGCCGATGCTGCTCGTAGTAGATGCCGGCAATACGAATGTGGTGGTCGCGGTGCACGATGGCGCCGTCTGGCGCGGCATCTGGCGTATTCGCACCGACGCGCAGCGCACATCCGACGAATACGCGGTCTGGCTGTTGTCGCTGCTGGACCGCGCCGGGTTGAAGCGCGAGGAAGTGTCGGCTGCGGTGATCGGCACGGTCGTTCCGGCGGCGCTGTATCACCTGCGGCGACTTTGTCGTGACTGGTTCACAATCGAACCTCTGATCGCGCGAGCCACTCTCGACTGGGGATTCGACATCAAGGTGGACAACCCGGAGGAGGTGGGGGCCGACCGGCTGCTCAACGCCCTGGCCGGGCACCAGCGTTTCGGCGGACCGCTGATCGTGGTGGATTTCGGTACCGCGACGACTTTCGATGTCGTGGACGCGGACGGCGCCTATCTCGGCGGTGTGATCGCGCCCGGCATCAATCTTTCACTGGAGGCGCTGCACCACGCGGCGGCACGCCTGCCGCGGATCGGCATCGGCCGCCCGCAGGCGGTGATTGGACGCTCCACGGTGCCTGCCATGCAATCCGGCGTGTATTGGGGCTATATCGGACTGATCGAGGGTCTTGTCGGGCGGATCAAGGCCGAGTACGGCGGGGCCATGAAGGTGGTCGCGACCGGCGGGTTGGCGCCGCTGTTTGCTGAGGGCACGCTTGTTATCGAACAGATCGACCCCGATCTTACACTTGACGGGCTGCGCATCTTGGCGGAGCGCAATCCTGCGCCCAGCTTACCGCGCGACCGGGCAACACGGCTGAGCGAAACCGAATGAACGATTATGAGCCGGACCTCGCCTTCCTGCCATTGGGCGGGACGGGCGAGATCGGCATGAACCTGAACCTGTACCGCAGCGACGGGAAATGGCTGGCGATTGATTGCGGCATCGGCTTCGGGGGCTCGGAATACCCCGAAGTCGATATCATGACGCCGGATCCGGTGTTCATCGCCGAACGACGGGACCGGCTGGTCGGGCTGGTCATCACCCATGCGCATGAGGATCATATCGGCGCGGTCGCGTGGCTGTGGCCGATGCTACGCTGCCCGGTCTATGCCACACCGTTTGCTGCGGCGGTACTGCGGCGCAAGTTGACCGAGGCGCAGCTTCTGTCGCAGGTGCCGTTGAACATCGTGCCGCCTGGGTCGGCCATCGAGCTGCCGCCATTCTCGGTGCGATTGCTGCGAGTGGCGCACTCGATCCCCGAAGCACAGGCGCTGGCGATTACAACGCCGGCCGGGATCGTGGTCCACACCGGCGATTGGAAATGCGACCCCGATCCGTTGATCGGGCCACCGACAGACGAGGCGGGCTTCGCGGCGCTCGGCCAGCAGGGCGTGCTGGCCATGATCTGCGATTCGACCAATGCGATGGTGGAAGGGCATTCCGGCAGCGAGCTCGACGTGCGGCGCAGCCTTTCGGCGCTGATCCGCGGACTGCGCGGACGTGTGGCGGTGACCTGTTTTTCGAGCAATATCGCGCGGATCGAGTCCATCGCCTTGGCCGCTCGGGATTCCGGGCGCAGCGTGGCCCTGGTCGGCCGCAGCTTGCGCAACCTGGAGGCGGCGGCGCGAGAATGCGGCTACCTGCGCGGTATTCCCGAGTTCGTTGCAGAAGACGATGCCGGATCGGTTCCCGACGATAATCTGCTGATCCTTATCACCGGCAGTCAGGGTGAAGCGCGCTCAGCGCTTGGTCGGGTAGCGCTGGATACACATCCGCGCGTCGTGCTGGGCGAAGGCGATACGGTGATCTTTTCGAGTCGTGTGATCCCGGGCAATGAGCGCGCGATCGGCGCGGTGCAGGACAATCTGGTGCGCCGCGGTGTGCATTTGATGACCGACATGGATCATCTGGTGCACGTCTCCGGACATCCGGCCCGCGATGAACTGCGGCGGCTATATCGTTTGGTGAAGCCCCGCTACGCCGTACCGGTGCATGGCGAATGGCGCCATCTGTCGGCGCACGCCGAGTTGGCGCGGGAAGCCGGCAGCACGCCACTGCTGCTGGAGAACGGCGATATACTGAGCCTGGCGCCTGGCCGCGCCGAAGTGGTCGACAGCGCACCGATCGGCCGGCTGGTGCCCGATGGCGGGCGGTTGGTGCCGCTCACCGGTGGGGTCATGGCAGCGCGCCGACGGATGCTGTTCAACGGTGTGGTGGTGGGCAGCCTGGCGGTGGACGGCTCCGGACGGTTATGTGGGACGCCGCGGGTCAGTGCCCCGGGTCTGTTCGAGGCCGACGATCCGGAAACCGGCCGGATCGTGGGGGAGTTCGCCGGCGCTGTCGCGGATCTGCCGGCGCAGTTGCGACGTGATGATGCGGCCCTGACGGACGCTGCCCGAGCGGTCTTGCGCCGCGCCCTCGGGCGACGGCTGCATAAGCGGCCGCTGGTCGATGTGCATCTGCTTCGGGTCGGCGGGTGACCGGTCGGGCAGGATCGGCTATCATGCAAGCATGAACTGGTTCACTGGTATTGTTCTGTATGTGCTGATCTGGTGGACAGCGCTGTTCGCGGTGCTGCCGTTCGGCGTCCGGGCGCCGCTGCATCCGGACCCGGCAACGGGGTGGCGCGGTGCGCCCGAGCATCCGCATCTGCTGCGGAAGGTGGTGGCGACGACTATATTGGCTGCGGTTATCTGGCTCGGCGCCTGGCTGCTGATCAGCAGCCCTTATCTCAGTTTTCGGCATGGCTGGTTGGCCCTGCCTGATCGGTAATGGCCTGATCGCTGACGCGCATTTGCCGTGCGGAGGAAATCGGTTTGGGTCCGTTTTCGACCAGCACGGGCAGGAAGAGGGGGGTTACCTCTACTTCCTGCGGCGTGCGACTGGTGTTTCCTCCCTAAACCTGGGCCCGCCGGTTCACCAGCCGTCCCGTGAATTTGTTAGCGCGTTTGGTCCGGTGATGTCACGCGATTTCGGCCGAATAGCGCCCCGTTGGCGCGATTTTCTTTCGCCCCGTCCTGGTGCGACGCACAGTACTGTCTCGTTCGCAGCAAACTTCCGCGGCGATTGGCAGTGACAGAAGGGGACGCAGAGCGTGATCGCTTGAGGCGGAACCGCCAGAAAGCTGGACCAGGATTGCTTCAACTTGAAGCAATCCTGGTCTAGGGTCCGGCGCTCCTGTTCGAACGTAATCATGGATTGTCGCCGATGCGCCTGTCTCACAGCTTGATCCCCACTTTGAAGGAAACGCCCGCCGAGGCGCAGATCGTGTCGCATCGGCTGATGCTCCGTGCCGGGCTGGTGCGGCAGACTTCTGCCGGCATCTATGCCTGGTTACCGCTTGGGCTTCGTGCACTGAAGAACATCGAGCGGATTGTCCGCCAAGAGCAGGATGCTGCCGGCGCGCAGGAGTTGCTGATGCCGACCATCCAGTCCGCCGAGTTGTGGCGCGAAAGCGGGCGATACGAGGATTACGGCAAAGAGATGCTGCGCATTCGCGATCGCCATGATCGCGACATGCTGTACGG
>DATIMO010000211.1:0-6464 GCA_035475215.1 Acetobacteraceae bacterium
GTCCTCGCGCGTCCGGATGGCTGGCGGTTGCGAAGACTGGCGACAGAAACACCGCATCAGTACCGGCGATCGCCGCACGCCGAAGTTCCTTGACCGAATGGGCGGAACTGGTCAGCAGCCCGCGCCGAGGTCGCACCGGCCCGGGCCAATACCCGCCGCGCAGATGCACCCCCGCCCCAATGCGGGCCGCCAACCGCGCATCTCCGGCGACCACCAGCTTCAGTCGCCGGGCTTGGCAGATGCGCGCGAGTCGCCGCGCCAGTTTGACCCGTCCCGGCTCTCCGTCATGGCGGAGAACCACGCCGCACAGCCCGATCGGCAACCGTGCCACCGCGGCACATGGATCAGGCAGCCGACGCGAATCGGTGAAGAGCCACAGCGGTGGAGAATGGTTACCCACGCCGCGCGATGATCCTGCGAATGCAACCATTGGTGGGTTGAGGTAACTCGTCATGCCGGTCTCCGAGCTTGACCCGGGCAGCCATATCTCGAAGGCGGGAAGAACAGACGTAGATGGCCGGCCGTCGCCGGCCATGACGGTGAAGTTAGATCGGACGCGGGGGCGGCAAGTTTCCATGCCTTCGTGGTTCAACTGCTGTTTCGTCCGCGCCTTAACGGTGCGGCCCCAGGCTACCAGCCTGCTATCCATGGTGCTCGCGCGCCGCATTCGTCGAATGCAGGCGCTCCGGCCCGCGGGAACGCGTCGCTTCCATCAATGTTCCGGATCGGGGCTGCCGCCAAGAAGTCGGCTCAACGCCAGCCGTGCATCGGCTGCGAGTGCTGGCAGATCATCGTGGATGGTGCCCCAAATTACAGCCAGACTCAGCCGATCGTACCCGTGGCGGAGGCGGTTGCCCATGCCGCGGATATCGGCCCAAGGCTGGTCGGGCATCAGCTCCGGACCATGTTCGCCGAGTCGGATGGCCGCCTCGCAAATTCGCTCAAGACAGCATTCGACAGCATCGCGTGACCGGTCATCGCCGGCAAAACCAGCACGGTCGAGGCCCTTCGTGTATCGGTTGATACGCTCGATATCTTCGAGTATCTGGATCAGGCACTCGGCGGGATTGTGCTCAGAAGGCACGTCGGCGATCTCGATCAATGTTGCGTTGCAGACGCGGCCCTTCGACCGGTTCTGGTATCAGGTCCACTCTGCAACCAAGAATTTCGCTCAGCCGACGTTCGAGCGCCGTCAGGCGAAACAAACCGACAGTCATGGTCGGATCCAGTTCGACGGCGAGATCAATATCGCTATCCGCGAGCGCCTGCCCGCGCGCAACGGAGCCAAACAGCGACAGCCGGCGGATGCCGGCCCGACGCAACTCCGCCTCATGGGCCCGCAGGGTCGCGATAACGGACTCAACTCTGTCCGGGTGTCTCTGCATCGTCCCCAGATTACATCAGCCCGGGGTGAGACGGTAATCCTTGACGTCGGGCCGTCGGGCAATAAGCCTGTTGTCCATGTCAGATGCCGCTCCCAAGCTGATAGCCGAGAACCTTCGCCGCATCGCCGACCGGATCGCCAATGCCGCGATCGCCGCTGGTCGCCGGCCGGAGGATGTCAGGCTGATTGCGGTTTCCAAGACCAAGCCCGCCGCCGCGATCGAAGCCGCGCTGGCGGCCGGGCAGAATGTGTTCGGGGAGAACCGCGTGCAGGAAGCCGCCGAGAAATTCCCCGCCCTCCGCGCCGCGCATCCCGCCTTGAAGCTGCATATCATCGGGGGGCTGCAGACCAACAAGGCGCGTGACGCCGTTCGTCTGGCCGACGTGATCGAGACGCTCGATCGCCCGCGTCTGGCCGACGCACTGGAAGCCGCGATGCAGAAGGAAAATCGCCGCCCGACCCTGCTGATCGAGGTCAACACCGGCGACGAGGCGCAGAAATCCGGCATTCCGCGCGATCAGGCGGATGCTTTCATCGACGACTGCAAGCGCCGGTTCGGCACACAGCTTGCCGGCCTGATGTGCGTGCCGCCGCTGGAGCAGGACCCGCGTCCGCACTTCACGTGGCTGGCCGGGTGCGCGGCCCGGCATGGGTTGGGCACGCTGTCGATGGGCATGTCCGCCGATTTCGAAACCGCCATTGCCTGCGGCGCCACCTGGGTGCGGATCGGCTCGGCGGTGTTCGGAACGCGGTAGCGGGTCGGATCGGCATGGTGCAGCAAACGCCACCGGGCCTTCGCGAATGCACCGATTGCGGTCAGTTGCAGATGATCCCGTCGCTGCCGCCGGGAGCCGTGGCGCGTTGCCTGCGCTGCAATGCCGTGCTGCGCCGGACTCGGCATGATCCGCTGGACCGCGCGCTGGCGCTGAATGTGGCCGCGCTGGTGCTGCTGGCGGTCAGTTGCGGCGGCACGCTGATGACCGTGAGTACTTTCGGGATGTATCACCGGGCGAATATTTTTTCCGGCCCGGTCGGGCTGGACAAGCACGGCGTCTGGGAATTGTCGCTGGTCGTGCTGTTCACCACCGTCGCCGCGCCGCTGCTGCGGCTGGGTTTGATGACGTATGTCCTTGGGGGGCTTCGCCTGGCGCGGCCGCCGGTGCATCTGCGAACGGCGTTCCGGTGGGCGGAGACGCTGCGCCCGTGGTCGATGGTGGAAGTGTTCCTGCTCGGCGTGTTCGTGGCCTACACCAAGCTGTCGGCCATGGTGCATATCGAGATCGGGTTTGCGCTCTATGCGTTGGGCGGGCTGATGCTGGCCATGGTGGCGGCCGACGCCGTGCTGGATCGGCAGGCGGTGTGGGAGGCGATCGATCGGCGGCGGGTGTCTGGGCCGGACGCCTTGCGTGCCGGCCCGGTGGCGGGTGCGCTTGGCTGCGACCGCTGCGGGCTGGTCAGTTCGCCCGAATTCGGGCGGTGTGGGCGCTGCGCCGGACGTCTGGAGCACCGCAAGCCGAACAGCATCGCCCGCACGTGGGCGCTGGTGATCGCCTCGGCGATCCTTTACGTGCCGGCCAATTTGCTGCCTGTGCTTACGGTCGTCCAACTCGGCTTCGGTTCACCGAGCACCATCCTGGGCGGTGCGAAGGAACTGCTGGCCGCTGGAATGTGGCCGCTTGCCTTGCTGGTGTTTCTTGCCAGCGTCGCTGTGCCGTGCCTGAAGCTGGTCAGTCTTGTGGTGATGCTGATCGCGACGCAGGCCGGCGCGGCCGCGCGCTTGCGGGACCGCACGGTGCTGTATCGCATCGTCAGCACGATCGGGCGGTGGTCCATGATCGACATCTTCATGGAATCGATTCTGATCGCGCTGGTGCAGTTCGGCGCGGTAGTCACCATCGATCCGGGTTTTGGCGCGGTGGCGTTTGCCGGGGTGGTGATCCTGACGATGTTTGCTGCCGAATCATTCGATCCGCGGCTGATGTGGGATGCCGCCGGCCGGAGCCATCCCGCAGTGCTGCCCCCTGGAACCGCCGTGGCCGGCGTCCAACCGTCGTGACCTGTGAAGGGCGGGTGGCGCTGGATAGATCCATCTCGGCAGCGGGTCAGTGCCCGGTCAGTTCACGCACGCGGCGGACGATTTCCTCGGGCCGGTACGGCTTTGCGATCAGGGGGCCACTGCTCACCGCGCCCACGTTCTGCGCACGCGGTATGTAGCCGGAGGTGATCAGGACGGGAATTTCGGGCCGGTGGCAGTGGATCCACCGAGCCAGCCCGATACCGTCCATTCCGCCGGGCATACGAACGTCCGTGAACACCACATCGACCGGGGCATTGTCCAGCACCGCGATCGCCTCGTCCGCGGTGCCGGCCGCCACTACGTGATAGCCGCTCAATTCCAGGAAATCCGTCATTACGTCGCGCAGATCCGGCTCATCGTCCACCAGCAGGACGGTGGCCGATGCGGCGCTCATCGTCTCCGTTGGGGCGATCGCAGGCATTTGTACTGGCTTCTCCGTTCCTGTTGCGCCGGGGCCATGCCGAGGCATGGCCGACGGAGACTGTGAACACGGACCTTGACGCTTGGCATCGGTTCGGGTTGCCGGTTCCATATACGGTTACCTATTCGTCAGTGGGTCACCACTCGCGTGGAAAACCAGAGGCGGTCAGCCGGTCGAGCGTAACGGCTCCGATGCTGTTGCCAGGCTCCGGGGAGGCTGGAATCGCGATCGCCGATCGGTGGTTGGCAGGGCCTCCGAACCCGGCACCGATGCAAATGCCCAACATGATGACCGAGATCGGGATAAGGCTTCGCATTTCGTGCTCCGGTCGGGGTAGTGTCAGCCGGATCGGATCACGCGGTGTGGACGGACGCTGTGACGCATATCACGGCGGCCGCCATAACTTCGCCGTGATCGGCGCGCAACCTGGCTTGTTTCATACGGAGCCCGCGACATGCGGTTCATGCTCAGTTCGGCCGCGATTGCAACCGCTCTGGGGTTGCTGGTCGCGGGACCTCATCCCGCCAGTGCAGACTGGCACGGCGGGGGTGGTGGTGGTTGGCATGGGGGCGGGGGCGGCTGGAACGGCGGCGGGTGGCACGGCGGTGGTGGTGGCTGGAACGGCGGGTGGCACGGCGGCGGCTGGCATGGCGGTGGCTGCTGCTGGGGTGGCGGCGGTGTGTTCTTTGGGATCACGCCCCCACCGGTCTATTATGCCCCGCCGCCGGTGTATTATCCGCCCCCGAGATACTATGCCCCGCCCACTTACTATGCGCCGCCCGGCTACTATGCTCCGCCGCACTATTGAGCCATCAACCAGTCGACGCCTGAACTGCGACAGTCATGGAAGACGTGGAAGGCCGGGACAAGCCCTGGGACAAGCCCGGCCATGACGAACGGCACCTGCGTCGCGTATGCAATTTTTTGCGATAGTTGGCATTACATATCCAACCATCCGCGCATCACCGGCACACAATCGCCGGCAACGGTGGCGCTGACGGGGCCTTCGCCGGTCTTGCGGGCGGTAGCGATGATGCGGCTGGGGCGGCCCATCTCGATTCCTTGCTCGATCTCGTACATCAAATTCAGGTCGACCCCCGGCGCGAGCGATGTCAGCAAACCGGCGAGAGCCGCGTTGGCGCTGCCGGTTGCCGGATCCTCCAGCACGCCGGCAAGCGGAGCGAACATTCGGGCGCGCAGGCGCCGCTCGGCACCATCCTGCCAGGCATAAAGATGCAACGAGGCGCGATCGCCGAGTTGCGCACTGGCTTCGCGGAAGGCGCCGAAATCGGGGAAGGCGCGCGACAGGGCAGTGACGCTGTTCACCTGAGCGATCACAAACGGCGTGCCGACCGAAGCGACCAGGGGCGTGTGTGCGGTGGTGGCGATATCCTCGGGTGCCAATCCGGCACAGGCGGCGATGGTTTCCACGGGAACATCATCCTCGATCGAGAGTGACCGTGGGGCCGAGACACGGGCGCCGGTGATGAGGTGACTGGCATCGCGCAGGATGTGGACCCGGACAAGCCCGGCGCCTTCTTCGAAGGTGAAGTGTTCGGGCGGGGTCTGGTCGCGTCGTGCGAGCACGAACCCGGTGCCCACATTCGGATGGCCAGCGAATGGCAGCTCGGACCGCGGCGTGAAGATGCGCACACGGGCGTTGTGCTGCGGGTTATCGGGCGGCAGGACGAAGGTCGTTTCGGACAAATTGAACTCGCCGGCGATGGCCTGCATCTGCTCATCGCTCAGGCCGCGCGCATCCGGGAACACGGCCAGTGGGTTGCCGCCGAAGCGCCGGTTGGTGAAAACGTCCACGGTGACAAATTCGTAGGCGAGCATCCGCGGGTACTCCGTTGAGAGCGGTGTTCGCACATGCCGGGGCCGCGGCCGGGCGGTCAAGGGGCGGCGGCGGCGATTGACCGAGCGGGCGATTGACCGAGCGACGGGGACGGGATCAAACCCTGGCTCATGCAACCGCGCACGCTATCGGTCCGCTATCTGCTGGCGGGAACGTTTCATTCGCTGGGCTGTGTCGCCTGGGGCGATCCGGCGGCGCCGGTGGTGCTGTGCGTGCATGGACTTACGCGCAACGGGCGCGATTTCGACACACTGGCGCAGGCTTTATCGGAGCGGTTCCACGTGATCTGCCCGGACCTGCCTGGACGCGGCCAGTCGGACTGGCTGCCGGATGCCGCTTTGTATCAGCCGGCCAGCTATGTTGTTGCATTGTCGCATCTGATGGCTGTCATCGGCCGACCGCTGGCGTGGGTCGGGACCTCGCTGGGCGGCTCTGCGGCATGGCGGTGGCAGCGGCGCCAGGACATCCGGTCACCCGGCTGGTGCTGAACGATGTCGGACCACACATTCCCGCGGCCGCCTTGCGGCGCATTCGTGATTACCTGGCCGGCGCGTCAGCCGGGCAGCCGATGCGGTTTGCCGATCTGGGCGCGCTGGAGCGGCATCTGCGCCTGATCCACGCACCGTTCGGGCCGCTGACCGACGCGCAGTGGGCGCTGCTTGCGCGCAACTCCGCTCGCGGATTGCCGGCCGGCGGATTGATGCTGCATTACGACCCGAAGATT
>DATIMO010000212.1:0-5281 GCA_035475215.1 Acetobacteraceae bacterium
CGGTGCTGCAAGGCAAGCACGACAACTACGACACCGACACCTTGCGTGCGCTGATCCTCGCCAGCGCCGAGGCCACCAACACCGATCCGGACGGCCCGCACCGGATCGGCCATCGTGTCGTTGCGGATCATCTGCGCAGCACATCGTTCCTGATGGCAGATGGGGTGCTGCCGTCCAATGAAGGCCGCGGTTATGTGCTGCGACGGATCATGCGCCGCGCCATGCGGCATGTGCACATGATGGGCGCGCATGAACCGGTGATGTGGCGGCTGGTGCCGGCGCTGGTCCGCCAGATGGGGGCTGCGTATCCGGAACTCGGCCGCGCCGAGGTGCTGATCGAGGAAACCCTTCTTCTGGAGGAAACCCGCTTCAAGGCCATGCTCGGTCGCGGTCTGCATCTGCTTGAAGATGAAACCGCCCACCTGAGTAACCGTCAGCCGTTGCCCGGCGACGTAGCGTTCCGGTTATATGACACCTACGGTTTTCCGCTCGACCTGACGCAGGACGCGCTACGCGAGGAAGGGCGTGCTGTCGATCTGGCCGGGTTCGAGCGGGCCATGGAAGAACAGCGCACCCGCGCCCGTGCTGCCTGGGCCGGATCCGGCGAGGCTGCAACCGAATCGGTGTGGTTCGAAATCAAGCAACGCGTCGGCGCCACGGAATTTCTCGGCTATTCGACCGAAACCGCGGAAGGCGAGATCGTCGCAATGGTAAGCAACGGCGCCCCAGTCGATTCGGCCCGTGCGGGCACGGAAATAGCCGTGATGCTGAACCAGACCCCGTTTTACGCCGAAAGCGGCGGTCAGGTCGGCGACACCGGCATCATTTCCGGCAGCGACGGCCTGCGCATCATCGTCAGCGACACACAGAAGAAGCTTGGCGACGTGTTCGTGCACCTGGGCATGGTGGCCGCCGGCGAAGCGCGCCGTGGTGCCGCCGTGCTGGCCGACGTGGACCATGCGCGGCGCACCACCATCCGAGCTCATCACTCGGCCACCCATCTCCTGCACGAAGCGCTGCGCCGACGGCTCGGTCTGCACGTCACCCAGAAGGGCAGCCTGAATGCGCCGGACCGGCTGCGCTTCGATGTCAGTCACCCGCGCCCGATCACCGGCGACGAACTCGCTGCGGTTGAGGTAGAAGTGAATGCGCGCATTCGCGAGAACAGCGACGTGGTCACGCGGCTGATGACACCGGACGCAGCCGTGGACATGGGCGCAATGGCGCTGTTCGGGGAGAAATACGGCGATGAGGTCCGGGTGGTCGCGATGGGCGGACCGGATGGTAACAAGCCGGCCTGGTCGATCGAGCTATGCGGCGGAACGCATGTGCAGCGGACCGGGGATATCGGCTATTTCAAGGTGATTTCAGAAACAGCGGTTGCATCCGGGGTGCGTCGCGTCGAAGCGGTAACCGGGGCAGCGGCCGAGGCGGTCGTCGCCGGCCTGGAGCGAAGCCTGCATGAGGCGGCTGGTGTGTTGCGGGTGGCACCCCTGGATGTCCCCGAACGCTTGGCAGGGTTGGTGGAGGAGCGTCGGCGGCTCGATCGGCAGGTGACGGAGTTGCAGAAGAAACTGGCGACGGGCGGCGGTGCGGCCGAGATCGAGCAGGTGAACGGCGTCAGGCTCGCCGCCCGTAACCTGGGCGAGGTGCCGGCGCGCGAGCTGAAGGGTCTTGCTGATGCTATCGGCAAGCAGCTCGGCAGCGGTATCGTTGCGTTGGTATCGACTGCCGAGGGCAAGGCCAGCATCGTGGTCGGCGTCTCGCAAGACCTGACCGCCCGGTTCAACGCCGTCGAGTTGGTGCGTGCGGCCTCGGCGGCGGTTGGTGGGAAGGGCGGCGGCGGCCGGCCGGATCTGGCACAAGCGGGCGGACCGGATGGGGCGCGCGCGGAGGCCGCTTTAGTGGCGGTGCGGGGGGCGCTTGCCACCTCTACCCCTTCTCCATCTTCCCCTTGAATGATCGCGTCGGCACGTCGCGGAACAGCGACATGTGCGTATGCTGCGCCACCCACGGCGCATCCACGTCCGCGCGGACAAACACCACAGTCGCCCGACCGGGCCGATCGTATGGCGTGCCATCCTTCTGGTAACCGGTGGAATCGAACACGCCCATGCCGACCGCCTGCAGCCGATCCGGCGAGACGATCACACGGATGTCCGGCCGCCAGCGGAAATTGTCGATATGCGGCCAGACATTGCGCCATTGCGCCTTTTCGGCGGCATCGCGGCCGGTCATGAAATCGGTGAAGGTTCCGAAAGCGACCAAATCGGCTGCGAATATCGGCCGTGCCCCGGCAAAATCCACCGCTTGCACATGCGAAGCCAGCGTCTCGAACCAGCGGCGGGCGCCCGCTTCATCGCTGCCGTTCATGCCACACCGTATTGCTTGAACCAGGCCAGCGTGCGTCGCCCCCCGTCCTTGGTATCAGCCTCGCGATAGCTCGGCCGGTAGTGGAAACCGCCCACATCGTTCATGACATCGCCGCCTTCAGGTTGTCGTCGATCTTGTCCAGAAATGCCTGCGTGTTCAGCCACTTCTGCTCCGGCCCGATCAGCACGGCCAAATCCTTGGTCATGAAACCAGCTTCAACTGTCGCAATACAGACGCGCTCTAGCGTTTCGGCGAAATGCGTCACATCGGGCGTGTTGTCGAATCGGCCGCGATAGGTAAGTCCCCTGGTCCAGGCGAAGATCGAGGCGATCGGGTTGGTGGACGTCTCCTGCCCCTTCTGATGCTGGCGAAAGTGCCGCGTCACCGTGCCATGCGCCGCCTCGCTTTCCACGGTGCGGCCATTCGGCGCCATCAATACCGATGTCATCAGCCCGAGCGAGCCGAAACCCTGCGCCACCACGTCGGACTGCACGTCGCCATCGTAGTTCTTGCAGGCCCACACATAGCCGCCGTTCCACTTCAGTGCCTGCGCCACCATATCATCGATCAGCCGGTGCTCGTAAGTCAGCTTGCGCTTGTCGAACTCGGACTTGAACTCGCGATCGAAAATCTCCTGGAATAGGTCCTTGAAATAGCCGTCGTACGCTTTCAGGATCGTATTCTTAGTGGACAGATAGACCGGCCAGCCGCGCTGCAGGCCATAGTTGAACGAAGCACGTGCGAAGCCCTCGATCGACTCGCGGGTGTTGTGCATGGCCATGGCCACGCCGCCATCCTTGAAATCGTGCACATCCAGCACCTGCGCCGAACCGCCGCCGGCCGGCTGATAGGTCAGCGTCACCTTGCCGGCCCCCGGAATCTTCAGCTCAGTCGCGCGGTAGATGTCGCCGTAGGCATGCCGCCCGATCACGATCGGCCGCGTCCAATGCGGCACCAGCCGCGGTACGTTCTGGCAGATGATTGGTTCACGGAAGATGGTGCCATCAAGGATGTTGCGAATGGTCCCGTTGGGGCTGCGGTACATCCGCTTCAGCTTGAATTCCTGCACCCTGGTCTCATCGGGTGTGATGGTCGCGCATTTCACCCCTACGCCGTACTGCGCAATGGCGTTTGCCGCATCCACCGTCACCTGATCGTCGGTCTGGTCGCGGTACTCGATGCCGAGGTCGAAATATCTCAGATCGATGTCCAGATACGGCAGGATCAGGCGATCCTTGATGAAGCCCCAGATGATACGGGTCATCTCGTCCCCGTCCAATTCGACAACGGGGTTTTTCACCTTGATCTTCGCCATTCTGTCCTCGTGATGAGCGTGCGGCAACGGACGACGGCGCCGGGCGCCGATCCGAAAGGGGCCGGACAATCGCATCGGCCAGCCCCCTGGGCAAGCGTGGGGCACGTAAAGGTTGTTTTTCATCGCCCGGAGTCGCTATAATGAGAGGCTCAGGCGCGACGACCCGGCGCTGAAACCGTCTCGGCGGGTGACCCAGAGTGATCCCACGCCGCCCTTCGCCCGTGTATCGATGAACGACCGCACCAGCCGGCGGCTTCGTGCTGGCCAGGCGGCGATCCTGGCTGGGGCGGCGGGTCTGCTCGCGCTGATCTGGGCGGATACCGCCGGAGTGATCGATGCGGAACGGAAAGCCGCAGTCGATCGGGCCGAGGTCCTGGTGCACGACCGCGCCCTGTTGCTGGCGGCGGAACTGGACCGGCAGCTTGCTGCGGTCGATCAGACACTGCGTATCCTGGCCGACGAATGGCGACGGGATCCGGCCGGGTTCAGTGTGGCGGAGTGGCGTCGTCGGGCGGCCCTGCTGGCCAGCACATCGGCCGTGTTTCGGACCGATGCCAGGGGTGTGGTGGTGGAATCCAGCCTGGAACATCTGGTCGGGCGCGATATCGCCTTGACCGAGACGTTCCACGAGGCCAGTGCTGCCAAGCCCGATGCGGACCGGCTGTTCATCGGCCGCGCCGCTCTGGGCCCGATCACGCAGGAATGGCAGGTCAGTCTATTGCGCCCTCTGCGCGACACCGGTCAGCAGTTTGCCGGCACGATCGGGATCATGGACCGGATCGGGCTGCTGACCGCCGATTTTGCGATCGCCGACCTGGGACCGAAAAGCCTGGCGGCGGTGGTCGGAACCGACGATGGTCGGGTGCGGGCGGCCTTGGGCCCCGCCTCCGGACTGCCGGACGTCAGTATTGCCGATTCCGGTCTGTTCGCGGCGCTTCGGCAGGCCTCGTCGGGTATCTGGTGCTGCCTGGCGCGGCCGCAGGGGGTCGCGCGGATCTACGCATTCCGAAACATCTCTGCTGAGCCGCTGAGTCTGGTGGTCGGGCAGGAGCGGACACAGGTGCTTCGATCGGCGGGGAAACCAATACGGGCGGCGGTACATTTTGCCCTCGCCATAACGGCGCTGGTTCTGCTGATCGCCCTGGTGCTGATGATCGAGTTCCAGTGGGCGGTGCGGCGGGAACGGCGACTTGGTCAGGACCGGGCGGCCCTGGCTCGGGCGAATGCCGAACTGTGGGAGGCGCGTCAAAGCGCGGATCGCAAAGCCACCCTGCTCCAGTCGGTAATCGTCGGCATGTCGGACGGCGTGCTGATGCTGGATTCGGCACTGCGCGTAACGGCGTGGAATCAGCAATTCGCCGAGTTGGCCGGAATTCCGCCTGGGCTGCCGACGGCTGGCATGAGCATGGAGCAGCTTTTGCGGGCGCAGGCCGAGGCGGGTGAGTTCGGCCCAGTTGAGGTGGAAACCGAGGTCGCGCGCCGAATGACGCTGCTGCGCTCTGGAAAAGCGATCGGCATACTGCAACGGAGCCGACCGGATGGCCGCGTGGTTGAACTGCGCCGCAATCCACTGCCGGGCGGTGGCTTCGTCAC
>DATIMO010000213.1:0-5089 GCA_035475215.1 Acetobacteraceae bacterium
ATCCGCTCACCCACCATAAAACACGTTCTCCCCCAGATCCTTCATCTCCAGGATCGCCGCATCCGGCCGCCCGGTGACCGGTTTCGGCAGATGCGCTTCGGTCACCTCGGCAACCACGATGTGGTGGTCGCCTTCCTCGACGATTGTCTTCACCCGGCATTCAACCGCCCCGATCGCCGCATCCAGGATCGGCGCACCGTTCGCCGCGGGCTGAAACGACTGGCCGGACAGCTTCCCGTCCTCCAGCTTCGCCGGCTTGAAGAAAGTGAAGGCCAGACCTTTGGCATCCTTGCCCAACATATTCAAGGCGAACTGACGGGCATCCTTCACCACCGCATAGGCGCCGGAATCCGTCTTCACGCCCACCACGACCAGCGGCGGCGCAAATGCCGTCTGGGTCACGAAATTCACCGTAGCCGCCGCCACGCCGCCCTTTCCGTCATCCGCCGTCAGAACGTAGATGCCGTACGGAATCATCCGCAGCACGGTCTTCTTCGCGTCAGCGTTCATAATGCTTCTCCCGTTGTCGCCAACAGTTCCTCTGCCAGCCCTTCCCATTCCACCTCCAGCGGTCCCTCCGGTGGCGATCGCCCGGCGCGACTGTACCAACCACGGGCATTCGACATGTCGCCTTCCTTGCGGTGCAGATAGGCATGCACCATGGATCCGGTGCGCCCTTCATCCTGCTGCGCGCATTCATGTGCGCGCTTCCAGTCGCCCTTGGCGTCCCACCACAGCGTCTGTAGCGCGAGGCTCAGATGCGACGGAGGCGCATCCGCCGCCAACGTCGTGCGAAACCCGTTCAGGTCCATCATGGCAAACTCTCCCCCCGATCATACCGCCGCCATGCGCTCATTTGAATCGCCGAGGTCAGGCAATGCACCACCACCGGACGCGTCTTTACCGCGAAGGCCCGGGCGATCCCGTCCGCCACGTCTGATTCGTCACGGATGGTAATCCCCTCGGCACCGAATGACCGGCCCCACGCAGCAAAATCCGGGTTGGTCAGCCGCGTCGCCGACATGAACGGCCGGTCGGGATAGCGCACATAGCTGTGCATTCCGATGGTGCCGTACATCCGGTTGTCCGAGACCACCAGGATCGGGTTCGCACCGTACTGACACGCGGTGGCGATTTCGTTACCCATCATCAGCGCGCCGCCATCACCCACGAACGCGACAACCTGCTTGCCGGGCCGACGCAGCCCGGCCGCCACTGCCATCGGCACGCCCGACCCCATCGCGCCCACCACCGAGGACAAAAAAACCTGCCCCGGTTTGAAATCGATATACCGATGCACGTAGCTGCCGAAATTACCCGCATCCGATGTCACCGCTGCGTCCGGCGCTAGGTGCTTGTTCACCTCCACCGCCACAGCGGCGAAATTCACGCCATCCGACGCCGGCTCCCAGACTGGTTCCATCAAACTCCGATGAATCGTGTGCAGCCCATTGACCCAGGCACGCCGCTTCTCGGCGCCGGATGGCGCACCGCGCGCCAGCAATCCCCTGATCACCTCATGCGGTGAGCACGCGATGCCCAGATCGACATGCCAGACCCGCCCGATCTCGTTGGCATCCGGCCAGACATGCACGAGCGGAAGCTGCGGTTGCGGTGCTTTGGGGAAGCTGTACGACTGGCTGACGGTGTCGGTCAGCCGCTCACCCAGGGAAACCAGCAGATCCGCACGCTTCATCTCGGCGATATGCTTCGGCGGCACGCGGATTCCCATGTAGCCGCCGTAGTTCGGATGTTTCGAATCGAACAGTTGCGGGCGTCGGTGGGTGGGGCAGATCGGCAGCATCCACTGCTCGGCCAGTTGCCGCAGATCGTCCGTTGCGGCCGGATCGTACAGCGAGTCCGTCACCAGTGCGCCGCCGACCAGAACCAGCGGACGTTCGGCGCGTGCCAGCATCTCCGCCAGCCGATCCAGATCGGCGCTACGCGGTGCGGCCAGCGCCCGCGGCCGTGGCTGGTCCAGTGCCGCATCCGTGGTTGCGTCGAAAACATCCTCCGGCAGGATCACCGCCACCGGCCCCGGCGTGCCGCTTTCCGCCAGATGGAATGCGCGGGCGATTGCCTCTGACGCCTGCACCGGCTCGTTCACCTCGATCACCGATTTCGTCACATCCGAGAGCAGCCGGGAGTAGTTCTGCTCCTGCAGCGCCATGCGCCCGAAATCCGAGCGCTCCACCTGACCGATCAGCATCACCATCGGCGTCGCATCGTGAAACGCCGAGTGCAACGAGACCATCGCGTTCGACAACCCCGGCCCGCGCGATACGATGCACACCCCGGCGCGTGGACGCAGCCGGCCATCCGCTGCTGCCATGAACCCCGCACCGCCTTCGTGCCGGCACACCACGATGCGGATCGCGTTCATGTCCGACAGCGCGTTGGTCAGCCCGACATAGCTCTCGCCAGGCACGCAGAAGATCTGATCGATGTCATGGGCTTGCAGGCTCTCGGCCAGCAGGCGGCCTACAGTGCGTGACATGGCAATGGCATCTCCTCGGCGTTCAGTTGCCGGTCGTTGGTTTAGCTTGCGGGGCAGCGGATCAGCGGAAATGGAAAGTCGCGGCAGCCGGGGAAGCGGACCTCGTTCGGGCTGATCCGCTGCACGTGCAACACGTCCGGATCCCCGCAGCCAAACCCGGTCCCAACGCTTGCGCCCAACCCTGGAGCAGCCGGTGCTGCGGCAGCAGCGGTCGCGGCGCTGAACCGGAACTCGATGCCATTGCCGGTGCCGCGCGCTGTCTCGATCAGGCGCTGCACATAGAACTGGTCTATCAGGCTGGCACGCAACACCAAGTCCCGAGTGAAGATCACGGTCGGCTGCATCAGGCACTGCTCGGCGGAAACCATGCCGGGCGGCGGGAACAGACCCCCGGTCCAGGAACCGAGCAGGAACGCTTGCGGCACACCGGTGGAGGATTGCGCCCGTCCGGGAATGGACCACGGCGCGCTCAGGGTCGCGACAGCAATCAGGGTGGCGATCAGGACGGAGCGAATTCGCATGCGTCTCCTCGTGGCCGAATTGGTGGCGCGTACGATAGGCCGCGACCCAGGTCAGGCAAAGCGCGCCAGACGAACCGCGGTGTGGCCGCGGCTCGGCCGCAGGCTGGGCATCACCAGCAGGCACTCGTCATGCGGGGTCCGCACCTCCTCATTGCCGTCGAACGCGATCAGCGTGTTGCGCCGCGCAATCACGTCGCCGCCGCGCCACGGCTGCACGAAGGAAAACCCTGACGTCGCCGCCGTGACCGCCACAGTGACCTCGGCGAAGTGCTGCATCTTTCGCGGTGGTGTGGCCAGGGTCGGCGGCGTCATCTCCAACCAATGCAGCAGCCGCGCAACACTCGCCATTGTTGTTTCCACTGTCGCCGGTACCCAGTGCTGGCCGGCCTCGATCAGGTTGGCGGCACACGACGTCTCCGGGTCGATGAACCTGCCATAGTCGATCATACGGCGGCCACCGAGATGGCCATGATCGGCGACCACAAGCTCTGGTATGCCGATCCCCGCCGCCATGCGCCGCCCCTTCTCCGACCCGCCGCACAGCATCAGCGGATCCGACGGCCAGAGCATCGAGTGCAGATCCAGCAGCATGTCCACCGTATCGATCAACGGCCGGACCTCCCGCGCGCGGGCCAGTTCCGATGACTGGCGCGGTCCATCCAGCACCGCTTCGTCCCAGACGCGGTTGATGTCCTCATCGACGAAGCGCGACAGCGTTGGCTGGCGCGGATCGAACCGATCGAACGCGGCGAGGTTGAGAAACCCGAAGGTCAGCCGTCCCCGGCTTGGGCGCAACCCGTCCCGCAGCAGCCGATCGAGCACGATGGCCCCGGCAATCTCGTTGCCATGCGCCAGCGCCACCAGCAGCAGATGCGGTCCAGGTCGGGGCGCCGCATAGGTGGTAAAGCCCGGGATGCCGGTATTACCTTCGCGCCACGGACTGATATCCGGCGCGGTCAGGCGGACATCGAAATGTGGTAGTGGCGGCTGTACCGGCTCCGGCATCGGCTTATCCTGCCACGCGATCCACCAGACGGCGGATGAACGTGTCGCAGGCCGCCAATTCGCTTTCGGCGATCCACTCATCCGGCTGGTGCGCCTGCGCGATATGTCCCGGACCGCACACGATCGTGGCAATCCCCGCGTCCTGATAGAAGCCGCCCTCGGTTCCGTAGCTGACCTTGCCGGCGCTGTTGGACCCGGTGACCTGTTGGATCAAGCCGGTCAATTCATGATCCGGCGGCAGGGCCAGTCCGGGCATCCGCACCACCACCTCGAAGGTGAAACCGGTGGCAGGGTCCACGGCGTGCATCGCCGGCTCGATATTGGCGGCAACGAAGGCGTGCATCCGTTCCATTTCCCTGACTGGATCGTCACCGGGGATGTTGCGCCATTCGATGTGGAACTCGGCGCGCTCCGGGATGATGTTCAGGATCGTGCCGCCTTGCATGGTCCCGACATGGACAGTCGTGTGCGGCGGATCGAACCCGTCCTCGAATGGTCCGTCCTTGGCGAAGCGACGCGCTTCGGCCGCCGCATAGGCGATCGCCTCGGCCGCCGCATGCACGGCATTCACGCCTTTTGCCGGGTCGCTGGAATGGCCCGGCCGGCCGCGGACATGCACCCGGCAATTCAGCTTGCCCTTGTGTGCCACGATCGGCTTCATGCCGGAAGGCTCGCCGACCACGCAAACCGACGGCTTCAGGCCGGAGGCTTCCAGGTCCTCGATCAGCCGGCGAGCGCCGGCGCAGCCAACCTCCTCGTCGTAGCTGACGAACAGATGTACCGGCCGGGTCAGGGGGCGGCGCTTGATGTCCGGGACCGCGGCCAGGAAAGAGGCGACGAAGCCCTTCATGTCGCATGCGCCACGGGCATAGAGACGGCCCTCACGACGGCGGAGCGAGAACGGATCACCGGTCCATGACTGCCCGTCCACCGGCACCGTGTCCACATGACCGGACAGCGCGATCCCGCCAGGGGCCTGCGGGCCGATGATGGCGTGGATGTTCGCCTTCGCGCCATCCTCGTTCAGGCTGACGCGGTAGGACACACCCTGCGCATCCAGGTAGCC
>DATIMO010000214.1:0-3113 GCA_035475215.1 Acetobacteraceae bacterium
AATGAAATGGCAGATCTGTGCGAGAAGGCAGGTGCCGATGTGCATGACGTCGCGCGCGGCATCGGGCTGGATGGGCGCATCGGGCGCAAGTTCCTGCACCCGGGTCCGGGATTCGGCGGATCGTGCTTCCCCAAGGACACGCTGGCGCTGATGCGCATTGCCCAGGATTTCGGTGCACCGTCACGGCTGATCGAGGCGGTGGTGGGCGTGAACGACGCGCGCAAATCGGGCATGGCGATGCGGGTGATCGCCGCGTGCGGCGGCTCCGTTCGCGGCAAGACCATCGCGGTGCTGGGATTGACCTTCAAGCCGGAAACCGACGACATGCGCGATGCGCCGTCGCTGCCGATCATATCGCGCCTGATCGGTGATGGGGCGGCAGTCCGCGTCTTCGACCCGGAGGGCATGGATCAGGCGGTCCCGCTGCTGCCATCCAGTGTCGTGTATTGCCAGAACGCGCTGGACGCGGCCACCGGTGCCGACGCCCTGGTGCTGATCACTGAATGGAACGAATTCCGCGCCCTGGCGCCCGAACGGCTGGCCACCATCATGCGCGGGCGGGTTCTGATCGATCTCCGCAATGTCTATGACCCGGTCGCCATGCGCGCCGCCGGGTTCGACTACCAATGCATCGGCAGACCGCCACGGTAAGGCTTCGGCAACTCGGTCCGTGCAGGATCGGGGCGTGCCTGATCCTCTGCTCAGCGTTTGTGTCTGCACACAAGACCGCCCGGGATACCTTGCCGATTGCCTGGAGGGGCTTCGCCATCAGACGGCGGCATCCGAATTGTTTGAGGTGCTGGTGGTCGACAGCGCCTCTGCGCCCGTCGCGTCCACTTCGATCCGGGCTGTGGTCGAGGCGTATCGGCATGGTGATGGCGAGGCGGCGGCCCACCTGATCCGCCTGGACAAACCCGGGCTGAGCCGCGCCCGCAACGCCGGTGCCCGGACCGCGCGGGCGAACTACATCTGTTACATCGATGACGACGCGATCCCGTCGCCCAACCTGGTCGAAATGGCGTTGCAGGCGATCACCGGAGCAGATCGTGCTCCCGCCCTGATCGGCGGGCGCATCCTGCCGTTGTGGGAGGCGCCGCTTCCGCGTTGGTGGCCAGCGCGGTTGCGCGGCGTGCTGTCGATCGTGGAGGACGTCGGCGCAGGCGAATACCGCAGCCCGGACCTGCCGCCTGACCTGGAACCTTGCGGTGCCAACTTCATCGTCCACGTCCCTGCCCTGCTTGCCGCCGGTGGTTTTTCCACCACCGCAGGTCGGTCCGGCAGTTCGTTGCTGTCGGATGAGGAGGTGCAGCTTGCCTGGCGGCTGCAGCGGGCTGGTCATTCCGTCCGCTATGATTCCGGTCTGGTTGTGCGCCACCAGATCCAGGCGACACGGCTGACGCCGGTCTGGCTGCTATCACGCCTGCACTGGCAGGGTGTATCGGCGGTGCTTACCCGGCGCACGTTGGGGCGCTCCGGCGCGGTATGGCGAGAGCTGCCTCGGCGGATGGTGGTTGCGCTGCTGTTCGCCCCCGCCGGGTTGCTGCCGCGCCGCAGCGTGCGGCTGATCGGCATGCGGTGGCGGCTGGCGTATGCGCTGGGTTTTCTGCGCGGCGCGGCGTTCTGGCGGTTGTCGCCGGCGAGAGACGCGGTGCCGGATTAGGCCACCGATTAGGTCACTGGGACCATTCTACCGGCACTGTGCTGGCGCACGGCCGGGCGCGCCAGTTCGCCCCGACGCGCCATCTGCTTGATCCGATCACCGATCCGGCACGCCAACGCCTGGATGGTCAGCGACGGGTTTACCCCGCCGATCGTCGGAAACAATGATCCGTCACAGACCCAGAGATTGGGAATGTCCCAGGATCGCCCATCCGCGTTGACGACGCTGGTCGCCGGATCGTCGCCCATGCGGCAGCCGCCGTTCAGATGCGCGGTGCTTTCCGAATCCCAGATGTCCCGTGCGTCCACCGCTTCCATTGCGCGCCGCATCTGCCGGATGGCGTGCTGGCGCAGCTTCTGGTCGTTCTCGCAGTAGGAGAACGTCACTTTCGCCACCGGCAGGCCGAATTGATCACGCTGGTCGGACAGTTCCACCCGATTTTCCTCGCGCGGCATCACTTCGCCGACGATCTTCAGGCCGGCCTGATGGATGTAGTCGGCCATGGCGTCCTTCAGCTTCTGCCCCCACAGGCCGCGCCCGGTGGCCAGGGTGCGGGCCCACTCGATCGCCAGCGGACCCTGGCTCATATACGCATAGCCGCCGAAGAAATCCTTTCCTGCGTCGGTGTAGTTCCAATGCTCGGTCAGCGCCATCGACGGCGGCCCCTTGTACCAGCGGATCTCGTCGTCCATTGTGCCCCAGACCGCATCGTTGGATTGCACCATGAAATACTTGCCAACCAGACCATTGGCATTGGCCAGGCCGTCGGGAAATTGCGGACACGCCGAATTCAGCAGCAGACGCGGTGTTTCGATCGCGTACCCGGCGACGACAACATTTTTCGCTTTCTGGAATCGCCAGGCGCCTTCACGGTGATAATGCACGCCGGTTGCCTGTCCGCGCCGATCCAATTCGACGCGCCTTACCATGGCCAGATCCCGCACTTCGGCGCCCGCCGCCAACGCCCGCGGAATCCACACCACCAGCGCGCTTTGCTTGGCGTTGGTCGAGCAACCGATGCCGCAAAAGCCGCGATACACACAGGGCGGCGACAATCCGCGTGGCGCGGATACGGTTGCAAGCGGCGTCGGACACCACTTGATGCCGAGCTTCTCGCAGCCGCGGGCGAGCACCAATCCGGCCGCATTGACCTCATGCGCGCGGTACGGCAAACGCCGTCGCGGCGGTCCCCAGGGAAAATTGACGGGGCCCGAGATCTTCAGCGCATCCTCGACCTCGTCGTAGTAGCGCCACATCTCACGCCAATCGACTGGCCAATCGACGCCATAGCCAAGTTTGCTGCGCGACTTGAACCATTCCGGGCGGAACCGCAGCGACACCATCATGAAGTGCACGGTGCTGCCGCCCACGGCCTTGCCGCTGTTGTTGTGGCCCAGTTCAAGCGGATGCCCGCCGTCGACGATGCGATTATCGAGCCAATAAAGCTTCGTCT
>DATIMO010000215.1:0-5447 GCA_035475215.1 Acetobacteraceae bacterium
GAACCGTGCGCTGGACCAGGAGATGGAGCTCGATATACGCGCGCCCGGGTTTGGCAATCTTCATGTGATCGAGGCATTGGCGCTGCACGATACCGACCTGACGGCGGAGAACACGAAAGCCGCTCCGGATCGGATTCGCCCGATTGCAAACGATCGAGTGACGGTGGCACCCGGTCAGGTACGAGCGGTGCTGCCCGCAGCGTCGTGGAACTTGATCCGGGTTGCCACTGATTAGCGCGTGATCGCTTGAGGCGGACCCGTCAGAGAGCGTGAAATCACGCGCTCAAACGAAGCCGCACTACACCTGCTGGCCGCCGTCGATATGCACCTCTGACCCGGTGATGTAGCTGGCACGTTCCGAGCAGAGGAAATACAGCAGCTCCGCGACTTCGCGCGGTTGACCGAGCCTGCGCATGGGGATCGCGTGCTCCACGAACGAAGCCGTACCGGGTGCAAGGATCGCGGTTTCGATCTCGCCTGGTGAGACGGCGTTCACGCGCACGCCGGTGGCGCCGAAATCGGCGGCCATTTCGCGGGTCAGCGAAGCCAGCGCGGCTTTGGTTGTGGCGTACGCGGCGCTGGCGAACGGATGCACGCGCAAGCCCACAATTGAAGTGATGTTGACGACGCTGCCGCGCGACGCGACCAGATAGTCCCGCAGACCCTGAACCAGAACAACCGCGGCAAAGAAATTCACGTTGAAGACGTGCAGCCAGTCTTTGTAACCCATCTCCAGGCTGGTGATCTTTCCGCCTGCCGCCGTCTTTGGCGAGATCGCGGCGTTGTTGATCAGCGCATCGAGCCGACCTTCCGCGATATCGCGAATTCGCGGCAGGGCGGCACTGATGCTATCGATACGGGAAAGGTCAAGCTGGATGTGGTTGCGTTCGCCGCCTTTCCAGGGGCAACGTGGATCGAACGGATGGCGGGAAATGGTCAGCACGCGCCAGCCGTTGTCGCTGAAGGTCTTCACCGCCGCGTGACCGATGCCGCGGCTGGCGCCGGTCAGAAGCAGGACCCGCTGAGGTTCGCAAGCGCTCATTGAACCGGCAGGATAGTGCGTGGATGAAAGCCGTGCCAGCCAAAAATGCCATTTGTCAGGGCCCCGAGCTGTCAGGGCCCGGCGGTTTGACAACGCCCGACCGCCGCAGGTTGATCGCCGGGCGGGGAGAAGAACGCGATGGATTTCGATTTCAGTGACGAACTCAAGCAGTTGCGCGACGAAGCCCGTCGGTTCTTGACCGAGCGCTGCCCGCTGGCGGTGCCGCGGCGGATCCTGGACGGCTCCGCGTCCTACAACGCGGAGTTGTGGGCAGAGATCGCGCGCATGGGCTGGACGGGGGCCGCGATTCCGGAGGAATTCGGCGGGGTTGGGCTCGGGTCGCTGGCGGTTTGCGTGCTTGCGGAGGAGTTGGGACGCGCGCTGGCACCGCTTCCGTTTTCATCGTCGGCGTATTTGGCCACTGCGGCGATTCTGCATTTCGGCAGCGATGCACAGAAGCGGCTGCATTTGCCACGACTAGCCAGCGGCGAGGCGATCGGCACGTTTGCAGCCGTGGAGCGGCCGGGCCCCTTCGATCCCCACAAGCTGGATGCGCGTGTTACCGGCGGCTGGCTGCATGGCACGAAGCGCGCGGTGCCGGATGGCGACATTGCCGGATTTGCGGTTGTGGCCGCGCGCGCGGACCAGGGGCCGTGGTTGCATCTGGTCGACCTGACTGCTGCCGGCGTGCAGCGACAGTCAGTGCCGACGTTCGATCCCACTCGCTCGCACGCAACCCTGGTATTCGATGGCGCAGCGGCCGAACCTCTGTCGGGGGCAGACGGGCCGGGGGCGGTGCGGGAACTGATAGACCGAGCCGCCGTGATGATGGCGTTCGAGCAGGTAGGCGTGGCCGAGGCGGCACTGGAGATGGCTCGCAATTATGCGCTGGAGCGCTACGCGTTCGGGCGGCCGATCGGGTCGTTCCAGGCGATCAAGCACAAGCTTGCCGATGTCTACGTGGCGGTCGAGCTTGCGCGCTCCAACGCCTATTATGGCGCCTGGGCGCTGGCCACGTCCGCCGCCGAGTTGCCGATTGCCGCGGCGGTGGCACGCATCGCGGCATGCGAGGCCGGATGGTTGGCGACGAAGGAGAACATCCAGACCCATGGCGGCATGGGGTTCACCTGGCAGTATGATTGCCATCTTTACTATCGTCGAGCGAAACTGCTGAGCGTGGCGTTGGGCTCGGCGCGAGAGTGGAAGCGTCGGCTGATCGGCGAACTGCGGGCGCGCAACGCGCCACCGCAGCAGGCTGATTGAGCGAAAGGGGAACGCGATGGATTTCAATGACTCGCCAGAAGAAGCCGCTTTCCGCGCGGAAGCCCGAGCCTTTCTGGAAGCCAACGCAAAGCGCCGGAAACCCGGCGCCGTGGAAGGGTATCGACGCGGCCAGGACGCGCCGGGTGCGCTGGATCGGGCGCGGGCATTCCAGGCGAAGAAGGCGGCGGCCGGCTTTGCCGGCATTGCCTGGCCGAAGGAATGGGGCGGCCGCGGCGGCACCCAGATGCAGCAGATCATCTACAATCAGGAGGAAGCCAAATTCGATGTCCTCAGCGGCATCTTCGGCATCGGACTGGGGCTGGCAATTCCCACGATCGGAGCCTGCGGTACACCGGAGCAGATTGAGCGTTTTGCCCGCCCCGCGCTGCGCGGTGAGGAAATCTGGTGCCAGTTGTTTTCTGAACCGGCCGGTGGATCCGATCTGGCGGCGCTGCGCACCCGAGCGGAGCGCGATGGCGACGGCTGGGTGATCAACGGACAGAAGATCTGGAATTCGGGCGCACATTACTCGGAGTTCGGGATATTGGTCGCGCGCAGCGATCCCACGGTGCCGAAGCATGCGGGCCTGACCTTCTTCATTCTGGACATGCACGCGCCAGGAGTGGAGGTGCGGCCGATCCGCCAGATGTCGGGCAGTTCCCATTTCAACGAGGTGTTCTTCACTGACGTGCGCATCCCTGATGATCGGCGCGTCGGCGAGGTCGGGCAGGGCTGGCGCGTGGCGCTTACGACGCTGATGAACGAACGGTACGGGATGCGCGAGGCGCCGGGGCCGGATTTTGACGAATTGTTTGATCTGGCCCGAGACCTGGAACTGGAGGACGGACCGGCGCTGGACAATGCCGCCGTGCAGGAGCGGCTGGCCGAATGGTATGTGCGGACGCAGGGACTGCGGTTCACCAAGTATCGTACCATGACAGCGTTGTCGCGTGGGCAGACGCCGGGACCGGAGTCGTCCATCATCAAGCTGGTGTCGGCAAGCAAGACACAGGAGATTGCGGCGTTTGGACTCGATCTGCTCGGGATGGCAGGGGCCGAGATGGGACGGCACATGCCGCTGCAGGGTCTGTTCGAGGAGGCGCTGCTGTACTCGCCGGCCTTGCGGCTTGCGGGCGGCACAGATGAGATCATGCGTAACATTATCGCCGAGCGTGTGCTGGGACTGCCGGCGGACGTGCGGGTGGACAAGAACGTGCCGTTCCGGGACATCCCGACCGGTCGGAGGGGTTAGCCCGTGCCTGTCCGATTCGGCGTTTTCGACCACATGGACCGCGGCGGTCCGCTGGCCGATTTCTTCCAGGACCGGCTGCGGCTGGTCGAAGCATACGACCGGACCGGTTTCTACGGCTACCATGTGGCAGAGCATCACGCGACTCCGCTGGGCTTGGCTCCTTCGCCGAGCGTGTGGCTGGCCGCCGTGGCACAGCATACGCAGCGGCTGCGTTTCGGGCCGCTGGTCTATACGTTGCCGCTGTATCACCCACTTCGTCTGATCGATGAGATCTGCATGCTCGATCAGCTTAGTGGCGGGCGCCTCTTGCTGGGCGTAGGGCGCGGGATCTCGCCGATCGAGCTGGCCTATTGGGGACTGGACCCCGATCTTGCCCCGGTGATGTACCAAGAATCGCTGCAGGTTCTTCTGGCCGGACTGGACACATCGGAGCTGACGTTCGAAGGTCAGCACTATCAGTATCATGCGGTACCTATCGAGCTGGCGCCGGTGCAGAGACCGCACCCGCCATTGTGGTACGGTATCGGCCGAGCCGATGGGGTTCCCTGGGCGGCGCAGCATCGTGTGAACGTGGTGGCGAACCTGCCACCGACGCAGATGCGCACCATCACCGATCGTTACCGCACGGAATGGGCGCGGCTTGGCCATTCCATCGACGATCTACCCTTCATGGGGGTAAGCCGGCACGTGGTTGTGGCCGACACGGACCAGCAGGCGCTGGAGCTGGCGCGGCCCGCCTATCGGATGTGGCGGGAAAGTTTCCTGAAACTGTGGATCAAGCATGGCAGGATGCCGAACGCGCAGGCGATCTTTCCGCCCGAGTTCGACGAGGCGGAAGCGCAGGGACGCGCGGTGGCCGGATCGCCGGGAAGGGTGCGCGATTTCATGCGGCGGGTCGTCAGCGAGAGCGGTATCAATTACGTGCTGTGCCGGTTCGCTTTCGGCAACCTGTCAGCCGATGCGGCACTGCAATCCGTGTTCTTGTTCGCCAGGGAAGTGATGCCGGCCTTTTATTAGCCTGCCACCGCCATCTTCCGCATCGGCGCACGCGCGGCGGTGCGGGCGGCCTCGGTCACGGTGAACAGTTCCAGCGGGTTGCCAGTATCAGTCGGGGTCAGCGCAAGGTCCTTGTAGTCGCGGGCCGCAGGATCGCGTTTCAGTTCGCGGCGCAACAGCAGCAGGCGCGTGGCCACATGCGCGATCCGCAGGTGCTTCCATACGCAATCAGCAGCAAAAGCCGGCCAGAAGCGCCAGGCAGGCACCACGGGCAGACCGGGGCGGCGCTCGGTGCGCACCTTGCGACGGAGGTATCCACCCTCCATCGGATGCGCGCGCTCCAGCAAACTGAGTGTCCAGAACGTCAGCAGCATGGTCAGCATCTTGCCGAGCGAGACGCGGCACGCCGCAGCGCGGCGCATCAGCGTGCACATGTGATCCAGCGAGTAGTACGTCTCCCACGCCTTCCGGTACGTCTCCTGCCAGGCCTCACGCGCCATCTGCTGGTGTGCTGTGACTACGTGGAAGGTGTCGGTCTCGTCGTAGGCAACCACAGTGATCTCGGTATCGGGGCCGAGCACCTGACGCTGCGCGCAATCCGTTGCCAGCCCGTGCATCGCCGCCAGGCTGTTGGATGGTGTGGACGATCGGAACCACTGGATGACGTAACCGTCGTCGTCGTAATGCGATGGCTTGATAAGCACCAACCGGAACTGTCGTGCGTTCATATCAACGCTCCTCCAGAGGTCAGATGATGCGGTCCCGCCTCAGTGCGTCGATTTCCGCCTCCGACAAGCCCAGCAAATGATGCAATACTTCGGAATTGTGCTGACCCAGCGCCGTGCTGGGGATCGGCGCCACACTATCGGCCCCGTGCAGGCGCAGCGATAGTCC
>DATIMO010000216.1:0-4860 GCA_035475215.1 Acetobacteraceae bacterium
GCTGCCGGCGCCGCCGTTGCCGCCGCCGGCTTCTGCCAGCCGGCTGCCGGCGCCGCCGTTGCCACCGCCGGCTTCTGCCAGCCGGCTGCCGGCGCCGCCATTGCCACCGCCGGCCTCGGCCAACCGGGCGCCAGCTCCGCCGTTGCCACCGCCGGCCTCGGCCAGCGTCGGTCGGCTGCAGTCGGTCGATCGGGTCTGCGCAAAGACGCCGCCGCTCATGGTCAGGCCCAGCGCCAGGAAGGTAGACGCAGCTAAGGTTGCGTTTCGCATCCTTCGGTTCCTCTCTCTCATTTACTCACGCCAGGCAGGTCAGCCCCCCACCCGTGGGCATTCTGAGGTTTAGTCACTGGCCATCACGGCATCAGTGAACTGCCTCACAGAATATGGTCGGCATGCAACGGTCCGCACGCATTTTTCTTCAGGACCATTCCGCATCTCCGGCATGCATCGCGTCGGGTTGGAATGATCCGGGGGTCAGCAGGGCGCCGGATAACAGAGCCAGGGCCAACGAAATCGCGGCGATGACCATACTCGCAATCATGACGGCACTCTCCTTCTGGCTGTCGTGATCAGATCTCGACAACTTTACCGCGAGAGCCGGGCTGCAGCACCTGCGCTTGGCTGTAACCGGCCGTCGCTTCATACCCGATACTGGCGACGGTGGTCGCCGGATTCAGCGTGACCGTGGCGGCAACAACCATGCTCAGCAGTCCGATCGCGGCCGTCAGGATCCTTGTCATTGTCGCCTCCGCAACCAGCGTGTTGGTTCATGTAGGAGCACCATGCGACCGAAAATCGTCCCCGTCGTTGAACCTCGTCACTGAGAAACAATGATCCACATCACAAAGAAACGGTGACGCCGGTCACATGTGCGGCCGATCCGGCAACACCCAGCCGTCCAGAATGTGCAGGCCGACACTCTCTCCACGGCCAGGCGGTTCGCCACGATGTGCGATTTCCAGCTCGATCGCCGGGACATCCTGCATCCGGACGCGAACCAGCCAGTGGCTGCCCTGGTAGCGCGCATCGAGCACCGTCGCCGTCAACACATCAGCCTGCGCGGCTGGTGCCAAGGCCAGATCATGCGCCCGAACCGACAGGGTTGCGGATACGGCCGGATGATCGCGCGGTGCACGCACCTGCCATTCAGTGCCGGCAACGCGCACGCGCGCGCTGCAACCGGTTGCGGGGGTGATCACCTGTGCTGGCAACAGCATCGACCCGCCGAGGAAGCGCGCGGTTTCCGCGCTGGCCGGACATTCATAGATGTTGCGCGGCGTGTCGCACTGCAGGATGCGACCGCGCGCCATCAGGGCGATGCGGTCGGCCAGCGCCAGCGCCTCGTTCTGGTCGTGGGTAACGTAAACAAATGTGGAACGAAGCCGCGCGTGCATGGCAACGAACTCGTTCTGGACGGAGCTGCGTAGTGCCGGATCGAGATTCGCGAGCGGTTCGTCCAGCAGCACGATGCCGGCCGATTTCGCCAGGCAGCGCGCGCCAGCGCGACCCGCTGGCGCTGCCCACCGGACATCTCGCCGGGCCGGTGCGTTGCGTAGTCCTCCAACCCGACCTGGCGCAGCGCCTGGGTCACTGCCCGTTGTCGCTCCATCCGGTTGAGCCCGCGCCGCTCCAGCGCGAACCCGACATTTCCGGCGACCGACATGTGCGGCCACAGCGCGTACGACTGGAACACGATGCCGATGTTACGATCTTCGGGTGCGACAAAGCGCCCTGTCCCGGCGACCACGTCTGCGCCAAGTCGCACGGTGCCCGATTGTGGCCGGTGGAATCCGGCGAGCACGCGCAGCAGCGTCGTCTTGCCGCAGCCGGATGGGCCGAGCACGACAAGGAACTCACCCGCCGCGATCGACATGCTGATCTGATCCAGTGCGCGAAGATCGCCGAATTTGCAGACCACATCATCGAGATTGATGTTCATGCCGACCACGGCAGCACCCGTCGCGCCGTCGCAGGGAGAAGCACGGTCAGTCCGGCAAGCATGAAGACCAGCGCGAGGCATAACACGGAGACCGCGGCCGCCTCGGCGATATTCCCGCCTTCGTTCAACGAAAAGATCAGCACGCCGATGGTTTCATGACCGGGCGACCACAACAGGGCGGAAACGGTCAGCTCGCCGAAGGCGGTCAGCAGCACCAGAATTCCGGCACCGACGGCCGCGGGGCCAAGCAGCGGGATGGTGATGCCGGCCATGCGGTGCAGAAACCGGGCACCCTGGGCGCGGGCCGCTTCGTCCATCACCGGGTCGATCCGCGCCAGCGCCGCCTGCACCGGCCGCAGACCGAGCGGCAGGAAGCGCGGGACGTAGGCCAGCAGCATGATCCAGGGCGTGCCGTAGAGCGATACGTGCAGAAGCGGCAGCGGCCGCAGATAGAGCAGGATCATGCCGATCGCCAGCACGATTCCCGGCAGCGCATAGGGCGAATCGATCAGCGGATCGATCAGACGGATCAGCCGGCGCAACCAGGCCCGGTCGCTCCAGGACCCCAGGACCGCGGCCGGCAGCGCCAGCGCTATGATGATCGCGGCGGCACCGGCCGACAGCCAGGCCGATGTCGTGAACGCACGCTGGGTCTGCGCGGTGCGCAGCACGGTGACGTAATGCGCGAGCGTCGCTGTCGCCGGGTGGAGCGGCACCCCATAGGCGCGCGACAGCGAGGTTGCGATCAATGAGGCGAGCGGCAGCACCATTGTCACCACAGACAATCCGAGCAGCGCTACCGTTACAGGGATGCGCCAGCGGCCAAGCTCTATCCGGTGCGTGCCACCGGACGCGGCGCCGATCGTGCGTGCGTCCACCCGGCGGCCGGCCCAGGCAACCGCCAGCGCGGCGCCGATCGAGATCACCGCGAGGCAGAGCGCCATGGCGGCAGCCTCGGGCAGCATGGTGGCGCCGAAGCCGGTCAGACGTTGGTAGATCAGCACCGCCAGCGTGGGATAGCGCGCCGGAATACCGATCATGGCCGGAATCCCGAAGCTGCCGAGGCAGGCGACCACGGCAAGGCCGAATCCGGCGATCAGCCCCGGCGTGGCCAGCGGCAGGGCAATGCGGAACAGCACCCGTGGGGCGCGGGCGCCGTCGGCCCGTGCGGCCTCGATGAGGTCGGCGGGAATGCCGGCCATCGCCGCGCGGGCTGCGAGGAACACGATGGGGATGTGCTCGAGCCCCAGGAGCGCCGCGATACCCCAGCCGGTGTAGATCGCGCTTTCGCTACCGCGAAACCAGACCGGCATCTGCATCCAGGCCAGCGCGATGATCTGCCCCGGAATGAGCAGCGGCTGGAGTGCCGCTGCCGACAGCAGCCGACGCGCGCCGGCATCGGTCAGCGTTGTCGCGGTGGCGTAAAGCGTGCCGAGCACAAGGGCCACCGCCGCGCCGCCGAGGCTTGTCAGCCCCGATCGCAACAGCGCGCGGAACACGGCGGCCGATTGGAAGACGGCGCTGAGCGAAGCTGGGTGCAGGGCCGCGGCGCCCAATCGGGCGAGCGGCAGCAGACTGAGCCAGGCGACGACGACTGCGATGGCAACGGCGAGGCATGGCTCGGCGCCGGGCAGGCGGCGCCCGTTCCATCGGCGGCGGTTCAACCGCCGAAATCATCGGCGAAGCGGCGCAGATCGGATTGGCTCTGCCCCAGGATGGCATCGATGGACGGCGACAACAGGTGGATCTCGTCGCGGGATGGAAATCCCGGGGGCGGCGGTACATCCGGGCGCATCGGCAGATAGCCTTGCGAGGCGGCGAAGCGCTGCCCGGCTTCCGACAGCAGGAAATCGACGAAGGCCCGTGCGGCCGGCACGTTGTGGGCGGTGGCCAGGATTGCGACTGGCTCCGTCACCACCGTGACGCCTTCGCGGGGGAATACGAAACCGACCGGGGAGCCGGCCTTTTTCGCGTTCAGCGCCATGAAGTCCACGACTATGCCGAACAGCTTCAGGCCGCCGGCGACCTGCGTCAGCACTTGGCCGTTGCCCTGAACCGCCACCGCGCCGTTGCCGGCAAGCTGGTCGAAATAGCGCAGGCCGAGGCTTGGCACGTCGGCCAGCGTGCCCATGAAGATGGCGGCGGCCCCGCTGTAGAGGGGACTTGGCACGACCTGGTTTTTGGCGGAGGGCGCCAGCAGGTCGGTCCAACTGTGCGGCGGTGGGGCTTTTGTGTTGAAGATGATGCCGGTGGTAATGAATTTGGTGCCGAAATAGGTGTGATCCGGGTCGTAAGCTGCAGCCGGAAGCCCCTGCACCTTGGCGTCCGGATAGGGCAGCAGACGCTTTTCCTGCTTCAGGCGCTGCATGCTCATGGCGTCGGCGATCAGCAGGACGTCCGGTCGGGGGGCGCCGGCGGCGATCTCGGCAGCGAGGCGGGTCATTATTTGGGTGGTGCCGTCGCGGATGAACGACACGTCCACCCCCGGCGTGACCTGGCGAAAGGCGGCGACGGTGCGCTCCGCATCCTGCGGTGGCTGCGAAGTATAAAGGACGAGCGTGCCCGATTGCGCCCGGGTGGAGGGCGTGGCTGTGAGCGTCAGCGCCGCCACCAGCAGCGTTGCAAGGACAGGTTTCATGATGTGGTTTCACGGTGCCTACAAGCATCGGTAGCTGATAGCAAGGAAAGACGCGTGAATCGCGCTCTCAAACGCAGAAATTTATACCAACTGTCGAAAAGAGTCACGTACGTCGAGGCGGCGATCACAGCTGCCGTCATGCCCGGCGAAGGCCGCATATGCGTTAAAATAGTGCTTGACCCGGCTCGAATCGGCCAGATTCTAAGGGCAGATGCAATCACCTGCATCGCTCCCGGCGGACCATTTCAACGATCTGCTGGCGCGGCTTCCGCCCGATCTGGAC
>DATIMO010000217.1:0-5703 GCA_035475215.1 Acetobacteraceae bacterium
CAGTATTCCTGAACTTTCGATCTTCCCAGCCCGGCATGGGTGGTTCCAACCTAAACCGCTTGTCAGAAAAAAAGTTTGCAACTTCTGGGAATAAAGCGCAGCAATGGCAAACAGGCTGCGCGGAGAGGCTTGGGATGGAACAACGGAGAGCTCCGCATGCAGCCATCAGCTGTCTCTGTCCCGCTGAAATCAACCCTGAGCAGAGAGACTCAGAGTGGGGGCGCCGTGCACCCGAAACAGGTTTGGACGGTCACAAAAAACGCGCATAATCGCTTTTCCACCTTCATTTGGTGTGCCGGTTGGACGATTCCGCTAATACTCCTGACACTCGCGATATCTGTCCCATTTTGGCGGTCGGTATCATCTGATATCGAGCAAGCTATCGCACGCCAGGTGGACTACGAAGATGCTCTTTTGTGCGTGCATTTTGGTTTCATCCAAAGCACCGACGAACACGCAAATTGCAAAGCCGCCTTGCTCGACCTTCGGCGTAACCACGAGAGACTGATGGCCGCCACGTCAATTCCCTGACGCGTCAGTTGTCCAGGAGAGGAGTGCAGCAATGGCAAGCCTCGTGCGTCGGTGATGCGTCTTTGCCAGCTCAGCGGCAATCCCTTACGACGCGATATTGCTGTTACGGCTGCGGTTCTTCGGCCGCGTCTATCATATTTCACCGAATCAGGTGCATCGGGCTTGGAATCGGCGAAGGTCTGATCGGCCGTCCCTCAGGCTGCTGTGGTGCGCGGGACGCCCTTGTCCTTCAGAAGACCCTCGAGCTCGCCGGACTGGAACATCTCGGTCACGATATCGCAGCCGCCGACAAACTCGCCGTTCACATAAAGCTGCGGCACCGTCGGCCACTGGCTGAACTGCTTGATCCCTTCGCGCAGTTCTGGATCCTCCAGCACGTTGGCGCTCTGGAACGGCACCCCCAGATGCGACAGGATCTGCACCACCCGCGCCGAGAACCCGCTTTGCGGGAACATCGCGGTGCCCTTCATGTACAGCATCACTGGATGGGCGTTCACTTCACCCTTGATACGGTCGAAAACGGGATTGTCGGACATCGTTCGCTAACTCCTATTCCGGCGCTGAAGTTTGCAGGGCCAGCGCGTGCAGCTCGCCTCCCATGCGGCCGCGCAGCGCCGCATACACAAGCTGATGCTGTTTCACCCGCGGCATGCCGCGGAACTGTTCGGAAATGACCGTCGCGGCGTAGTGGTCACCGTCGCCGGCCAAGTCCTCCATGGTCACGCGCGCATCGGGCAGCGCCGCCTTGATCAGCGCCTCGATCTCGCTGGCCGCCATCGCCATCATAATCCTCCTGGCGTGTTCCCCTCAGCCCCATCCATCCAGGACGGAAAGAAACGTTCATGCGCCGCGCGCAACGCTTGGACGCATATGGTTCCCCCGTCCGGGAGTGTCAAATCCTGTCCGCCGGAGTGGCCGATCCGCACGGCTGGAATACCGGCCGCCTCGGCGGCCCGGATCACCGGCGCCGATTCCGCCACGGCCAGCACATAGCGGCCCTGATCCTCGCCGAACCAGAATGCATGGCCAGGAATGTCACGCGGTCCGGCCGACAGCCTTGCGCCGACGCCACCCGCCATCGCCATTTCTGCCACTGCCACCAGCAATCCGCCATCCGATACGTCGTGGCAGCCGCGCACGGCCCCCGCCAATATCTGCCCACGCACGAAATCACCCGCCGCGCGCTCCGCCGTCAGATCGACCGGCGGCGGCGCGCCATCTTCGCGCCCCGCAATCTCCCTCAGCCACAGCGATTGGCCCAGCCAGCCGCGGCTCGCTCCCACCAACACCAGGTCGAGCCACGGCTTCAACGCGAGCCCCACCGCCCGGGAAGCGTCTTCGATAACTCCCAGCCCGCCGATCACCGGCGACGGCAGAATCGCACGCCCCTCAGTTTCGTTGTAAAGGCTGACATTGCCGCTCACGACCGGGAATTTCAGCGCCTCGCAGGCGGCGGCCATGCCGCGCACCGCCGCGGCGAACTGACCCATCACCTCGGCCCGTTCCGGGTTGCCGAAATTCATGTTGTCCGTCACCGCCAGCGGTCGCGCCCCAACCGCGCTCAGATTGCGCCACGCCTCCGCCACCGCCTGGCGGCCGCCCGCCTCGGGATCGGCGGCGCAATAGCGCGGCGTGCAATCGGTTGTCAGCGCCAGCGCCATCGTCTGGCCTTCGATCTTCACCACCGCCGCGTCCGCCGCCCCCGGCCGCTTCACCGTCTGGCCGCCGATCGTCGAATCGTACTGGTCCCAAATCCACGCTCGCGAGCACAGATCGGGGCAGGCGATCAGCCGTTCCAGCGCCCGCGCCAGCCCGATCCGGTCCTCGATGCGCGCCGGATTGAGTTGCGTCTGCTTTGCGGTCTCCGTTGTCGGCCGATGATACAGGGGTGCCTCCTTGGCCAGGGGGGTCAGCGGGATATCCGCCTCCACTCGGGCCTGATGCCGCACCACGATCCGCCCGGTATCGGTCAGCTTTCCGATCACCGCGAAATCCAACTCCCATTTCTCGAAGATTGCCCGCGCCGCGTCCTGCCGATCCGGACGCAGCACCATCAACATGCGTTCCTGGCTCTCCGATAACATCATTTCGTAAGCGGTCATGCCGGTCTCGCGCTGCGGCACCTGATCGAGGTCCAACTCGATCCCCACACCGCCCTTGCTCGCCATCTCCACCGAGGAGCTGGTCAGCCCCGCGGCCCCCATGTCCTGGATCGCCACGATCGCATCCGTCGCCATCAGTTCCAGGCAGGCTTCGATCAGCAGCTTCTCGGTGAACGGATCGCCCACCTGAACAGTCGGACGTTTCTCCTGTGAATCCGCGCCGAACGCCGCCGAGGCCATTGTCGCGCCATGAATCCCATCCCGTCCGGTCTTCGAGCCGACATATACGACCGGGTTGCCAACTCCGGCCGCGGCCGACAGGAAAATGCGGTCCTTGCGCGCGATCCCCACCGTCATGGCATTGACCAGAGGATTGCCGTCGTAGGCGCGATGGAAATTCACCTCGCCGCCCACCGTCGGCACGCCGACGCAGTTGCCGTATCCGCCGATGCCGCGCACCACGCCATCGACGATCCGCTTCGTCACCGGTTTGCGCGGATCGCCGAACCGCAGCGCGTTCAGATTGGCGATCGGCCGCGCCCCCATGGTGAACACATCGCGCATGATGCCGCCGACGCCGGTGGCCGCGCCCTGATACGGCTCGATGAAACTGGGATGGTTATGGCTCTCGATCTTGAACACTGCCGCCAACCCGTTGCCAATATCCACCACGCCCGCGTTTTCGCCCGGCCCGTGGATCACCCACGGTGCTGTCGTCGGCAACTGCTTCAGGAACACGCGTGACGATTTATAGGAGCAATGCTCGCTCCACATCACGCTGAACACGCCCAGTTCGGTCACTGACGGTGTGCGGCCGAGGATTTCCAGCACCTTGGCATATTCGGCCCCCGTCAGCCCGAATTCCCGTGCCAGTTCCTGATTGACGTCACGATCCGGATTCGTCATGGCCGGCACTGTCGATTTGTCATGGCCGGCCTTGTCCCGGCCATCTCCCGCATAAGTGCCCTACGTGCGCGAGGGATGCCCGGGACAAGCTGGGGCATGACGTATTGGGGTCCCCAATCATGCCGCCCAGGCCGCCAGCCCGTCGAACAACGGCTTGCCATCGGTTCCGCCCATCAGCGGATCGACCAGGTCCTCGGGATGCGGCATCAGCCCCAGCACACGCAAGTTGGGCGAGTAGATCCCGGCAATACTGCGCGCGCTGCCGTTGCGATTTGCGTCCAGCGATACCTCGCCAGCAGGCGTGACGTAGCGGAACGCGACCAAGCCATCGCCCTCCAGGCGGTCCAAGGTCACGTCATCTGCAAAATAGTTGCCTTCGCCATGCGCCATCGGGGCGCGCAACACCTGCCCACGCTGATACCGGCTGGTATAGGCCGTATCCGCCCGTTCCACCCGCAGATGGCAGTCAGCCGAGATGAAGCGCAGTCCAGCATTGCGGAGCAGCGCCCCCGGCAATAGTCCCGCCTCCACCAGAATCTGGAACCCGTTGCAGACGCCCAGAATATGGCCGCCCTTTTCGGCAAATTCGCACACCGCCCGCATCACCGGTGACTGTGCTGCCATCGCGCCGCAACGCAGATAATCCCCGTAACTGAATCCGCCCGGCAGCACGACGATGTCGAGATCCGAAATTTCCGTTTCAGTGTGCCAGACCATCCGAGGTGCGTGCCCAGCGGCACGTTCCAGCGCGATCACCATGTCGCGGTCGCGGTTGATCCCCGGAAACAGGACCACACCGGCTTTCATCATCCCTCCACCGAAACGCGGTAACTCTCGATAACCGTATTCGCCAGCAGTCGGCGGGCCATATCCTCGGCGGCAGCACGCGCTTTCGCCGGATCCGTTTCGGCCAGCTCAAGTTCGATCACCTTTCCCGCCCGCACCTCGCCCACAGCGGCAAAACCAAGCCCATGCAGCGCCCGCCCAATCGCCTTGCCCTGCGGATCGAGCACGCCCGGCTTCATCATCACCGTAACAACTGCCTTCATGAGAAACTTTCACACGATCGACGCGGAGGTCGCACGGAGGGTCGCGAAGGAGCAACAACGCGGAGCGCAATAAACGTGCTCCGGCGCCCTTTGTGGAGTCTCGGTGCCTTCCGTGTGAACCCTTCCCTGACCTCCAAAACTCCAATCATTGCATCGTCTCCGGTCCCTTCATGTCGCGCGACCCTGCCTCGGGCAGGATGCCGAGCCGCTTGGCCACTTCCTGATACGCCTCCTCCACCTTGCCGAGGTCGCGACGGAACCGGTCCTTGTCCATCTTTTCGTTCGTCTTGCTGTCCCACAGCCGGCAGTTGTCCGGGCTGATCTCGTCGGCCAGCACGATGCGCATCTCGTCGTTTTCCCACAGCCGGCCGAACTCCAGCTTGAAGTCGATCAGCGAAATGCCGACGCCGAGAAACAGCCCGGTGAGGAAATCGTTGATCCGCAATGTCAGGGCCACGATGTCGTCCAGGTCCTGCGTGTTGGCCCAGCCGAAGCATGTGACGTGCTCTTCCGATACCAGCGGATCCCCCAGCGCATCGTTCTTGTAGTTGTATTCGATGATCGACCGCGGCAGCCGCGTCCCTTCCGGAATGCCCAGGCGCTGGCTCAGGCTGCCGGCGGCGACATTCCGCACCACCACCTCCAGCGGAATGATCTCGACTTCGCGGATCAGTTGCTCGCGCATGTTCAACCGCCGCACGAAATGCGTCGGGATGCCGATCTCGGCCAACCGCATCATCAGATACTCGCTGATGCGGTTGTTCAGCACGCCCTTGCCGGTGATGATGCCCTTCTTCTGGGCGTTGAACGCGGTGGCGTCGTCCTTAAAGTACTGGACAAGGGTTCCTGGCTCCGGACCCTCGAACAGGATCTTGGCTTTTCCTTCATAGAGCTGTCGGCGGCGGGCCATACTGATCCCTTGGGCTATCCCTTGTGGGCGGCGGTGGGGGTATAGCAGCAAGCCCCGCCCAGCCAAACCACGCGCCCGTCCGCACTATCCAAGGGTCCGGTCAGGACCGGGGGGCATCCCCCAATCGCGCTACAAAATCCCCCAAACCCGGCAACCGCGCCGACGCCGACCGGGCCGCATGCAGCACCGCGCGCACCTCCGCCAG
>DATIMO010000218.1:0-1909 GCA_035475215.1 Acetobacteraceae bacterium
ATGGCAGTCAATCTGCAGATCGCCGGCGGCACGGACAGTCAGGTCGAACAGGCCATGCCGCGCGAACGCGGCCAGCATGTGATCGAGAAAGCCGATGCCGGTATCAATTTCCGCCTCCCCCGATCCGTCCAGTTCGAGGCCAAGCGTGATGTCGGTTTCGCTGGTACTACGTGTGATGCCGGCGGCTCGGACCATGATCCCAACTACTCCACACATGTCCCGGTCGCCAGTGGGGAAGTGGCTGGGGAGTGCCGAGCCTTGCTACCGCGCCTGGAGCACGCCGGCGACCAGGACCTGTATCGGCTTTATTGCCGGCAAGCTGGGCCAGCGCTACCGCCGTTGGGCTTGGGGCGCCTGACCGCGCTGCGCTCGCAGGATAGGCATCATGCGAACCAGCACGTGGTCACGCAAAACATAGTGGTGTGACAGCGCCGCGGCAGCGTGCAGGCCCGCCACGATCAGCACGGCATTGGCGGCCAGAGCGTGCCAGCCAGAGATCAGCCGCCGAAGCGGCCGATCGCCAAAAGCGGGAAGCCGGAACAGATTGAAGATCACCTCGCCATGCGACCACGCGTTCAGGATTCCCAGCACGATCGTGGCCGCCAGCAGCAGATAAAGCGACCAGTGAATCGCCTTGGCCGCCAACGCGAGCAATCGATGCCGGTCGGGCGGAAGCGCCATTCCCCGTAAGACCCGCCAGATCAACCGCGTGATCAGGACCACTGCCAACACAACGCCGAGCAGAATATGCCCCGATCGGTAGTCGATCCGCAGGTTTCCCTCAGGAACCAGATTGATCGTCTGCCCGATGATCCACAGCAGCCCGACCAACGCGGCCGTGATCCAATGAAGGACGATGGTCGGCGTATCATAGCGAACAACGCGCGGCGGTAACGGCGAGCGCGGAAAAGGTCGATCCATGCAAACGCGACTCTTCTAACTGCTGCCGATCAGGATGCCACAGGCGAAGACAAGTGCACCACCAACAGCGACCTGGAACGTTGCGGCGATTGGAGGTGTGTCCATATATTTCCACCGGATCCAGCTAATTACCGCGAGTTCGATCACGACCACGGCGATGGCGACGACGGTGGCGGTCCAGAAATCCGGGATCAGGAACGGCAGCGTATGGCCGATCCCCCCCAGCGTGGTCATCAGTCCGGTGATCGCACCGCGGGCCAGCGGCGCACCGCGACCGGTCAGGCTGCCATTGTCGGACAGCGCCTCGGCGAACCCCATGGAGATTCCCGCTCCGATCGACGCCGCCAGCCCGACCAGAAACGCATCCCATGATCGCCCGGTGGCGAAGGCCGAGGCAAACACCGGCGCCAGCGTCGAAACCGAGCCATCCATCAGCCCGGCCAAGCCCGGCTGCACGACACGTAGCACAAATTGCCGGCGCTCCGCCCGTTCCTCCTCCGCGCGCACCGGGCCCGGCAGGTTTTCCTCGACCAATCGCTCGGCGGTACGTTCGTGCTGAACTTCGGCTTCGGCAAGGTCCCCGAGCAGCTCGCGGATCGAGGCATCGGTGCTGCGGGCCGCGGCGCGGCGATAGAAACGCTGGGTCTCCAGCTCCATGCTTTCGGCCAGGGTCCGCACCGATTCCAGGCCCAGCGGACGCAGCTGCCATACCGGCTTGCGCTGCAGAAAACCGCGGATGTCATGTCGCCGGATCAGCGGGATGTGCTCACCAAATTTCTGGCGGTAAAGCTCGAGCAGCCGCCGCCTATGCTCGCCCTCTTCCTCCATCATTTCGGCGAACACATTGGACGATGCCGGATAGTTCTCACGCAGTCCTTCCGCGACATCGGCATAGATACGGCTATCTTCCTCCTCGTTGGCAATTGCCAGGGCGAGGACCTCGCGCTCGGTCAGCTCGGAAAAGTCACGCATGCGCGGCTATGTGCCG
>DATIMO010000219.1:0-1780 GCA_035475215.1 Acetobacteraceae bacterium
TCCCCGCACGCCGATGTCTGGGGATTCGATTTCAATCCGGCGCATGTCGAGTTCGCCACCCGTCTCGCGGAGCGGGCCGGTCTGACCAATGTGCGATTTGTAGAATCGTCGTTCGCAGGACTGCATACCGCGCGGGACGGCGTCTGGCCGGACTTCGATTTCATGGTTTCGCATGGCGTGCTGAGCTGGATCTCGCCGGAGAACCGACAGCACCTGATCGGCGCGGTGACCAAACGCCTGAAGCCGGGAGGGCTGGTTTATCTGAGCTACAACGTGACCACCGGCTGGTCCGCCATGGTGCCGGTGCGCCGGGTGATGCGAATGCTGGCGCTGGCAAGTCCAGAGCGCACTGACATCGCGGTGCCGGGCGTGCTTGACTTCGTCGATCGGTTGAAGGGTGCGGGCGCGCTCTTTTTCCAGGCTCATCCAAATCTGGAGAGCCGGCTGGCTGAGATCCGCAAGCAGGATGCCCGCTATATCGCGCACGAATACCTGAACGAAGACTGGAATCCGCTGATGTTCGCCGATGTGGCGGGCGAGATGCTGGAGGCAAAGTGCCGCTATATCGGCAGCGCGACGTTGGCGGAGAATATCGACGCTGTCTCGGTGTCGGCCGGCGTGGCCCCGCTGCTGGCCGAGACCCGCGATCCTGTGCTGCGCGAGACGTTGCGTGATATCGGCTGTGCACAATCTTTTCGGCGAGACCTGTATCGCAAAGGCGGCGTCCCCATGCCCGGCCCGGAGCAGCAGATGCGGCTGCACGAACTGACGATCGCCGGTCTCGGCGTGACGATGCCGGAAGCGGGTCCCACTTTTGCCACGCCAGTGGGCAACGTCACGGGGCGCCCAGAGATCTACCAGCCGCTGTTGTCCATGCTGGAGCGCGGCCAGTTAAACGTCGGGCAGGCACTGCAATCGCCTGCCTTCGCCGGGCGCCCGCTGGTGGAAATGCTGCAGGCGTTCAGCCTGTTGATTGCCGGCGGCTACGCCCATCCGACACTGCCGGGGTGCGGCACTCCCGCGGGCCGCGATGCGACCCGGCGGCTGAACCTGGCAATCGCCTATGCGAACGCCAACGCCGCAGAATTACCGCGCTTGGTATCGCCGGTGATCGGCTCGGGGGCGGGCGGCGACATTCTGGAAACTCTGGTCGTCGGCGAACTGCTGGCTGGTAAGCCCGCGAATCTGGAGGCGCTGACGACCGAATTGCTGGCGGTGCTTGGCCAAAGCGGTCGCAACGTGCAGCGTGAGGGCCAGCCGGTCACTGACCTAGCGGACCGGCGGCGCATCGTCGCGGACGCCGTGGCGACGATACTGGAGAAGCGGTTGCCGGCCCTGCAGCGGCTAGGGGTGCTGGACGCTTGACCAGCGCCCTTCGCCACACGTGATCATGTTATTCCCGGCGGAGTGCCCGAGAGCGCCGAACGCCCTCAGCGAATCAGTCCAGTCAGCGGACTGGACGGATCCGCACCCAGCCGGCGCGGCATCCGGCCCGCGAGATAGGCCTGCCGTCCCGCCTCGATTGCCAGCTTCATCGCCTTCGCCATCCGGATCGGGTCTTTGGCGTGCGCGATCGCCGAGTTCAGCAGCACCGCGTCGCAGCCCAACTCCATAGCGATCGCTGCATCCGAGGCCGTGCCGACGCCGGCATCGACCAGGAAAGGCACCTTGGTCTGCTCGCGGATCATCCAGATCATTGCCGCGTTCTGGATGCCGAGGCCCGAGCCGATCGGTGCGCCCAACGGCATGATGGCGACACAGCCCATCTCCTCCAGCCGCT
>DATIMO010000220.1:0-1616 GCA_035475215.1 Acetobacteraceae bacterium
GGACTATGCAGGCGGATTTGTACAGGGAACCTATTCGGGTATCGACCGTGCATTCAGTCTCGACAACACTGACCTGCGACTGACCACGCCTCTCCAGCTCGGCACGCAAGAGTTGCGGATCGGGCTTTCGCTCAATAACGGACCGACGGTGCAGGACCCATTCAATTCCACCCTCGTCTGGATGTTTCCGTTCGCTCAATCCGGTCTGGCGCCGACGCCGACCGCGCAGCCCCTGCTCGCAGGGGGGTTGCTCGGCAACTCAATCGGTCTGACGGCCTATGCCTGGTACGACCGCCGCCTGTATCTTGAGGCCGGTGGTTACGAAACCTACGGCCCCAGCCTGCTGTCCGCATTCGGAACCAGCTACGGACCTGGCAGCACCGCGAACATCGCGCCCTATGCGCGAGCGGCGTACCAATGGGACTGGAACGGGCAGTCCGCACATGTCGGCGCATTGCTTCTCGCCGCCAGCATCAATCCGGCGATCGGCGCGCGCAGCGTCGACGGATCGCAGGGACAGGACCAATATATCGACTACGGCGTCGATGCCGGCTATCAGTTCCTGGGCGACGGCACACATATCGCCACCGCTTATGGAGTGTTCGTGCACGAACGTCAGAACCTGCAAGGATCGTTCAACCGGGGCAGCGCCAGCCAGCCGGGGAATTCTTTGAACCAGGTCCGGCTCAATGCATCGTATTTCTATCGCAACACGTATGGACTGACGCTCGGGTGGCAGTACACCTGGGGCACGCCCAACCCGCTGCTGTTCCCGGCGCAGCCGGTAACGGGCAGCGCCAATGGCAAGCCCAACAGCAAGGCATTCATCCTGGAAGCCGACTGGATCCCCTTCGGCAAAGCGGAGTCTTGGGTGCGCCCTTTCCTGAACCTCAAGATCGGGCTGCAATACATCGCCTACACATTATTCAACGGCGGCACGCAGAACTATGACGGCTTCGGTCGCAAGGCGAGCGACAACAACACGGTGTTCCTCTACGCATGGACGGCGTTCTGAGGCCCCGAACGCCATGGCCGGGCTTGTCCCGGCCACCCCTCCATCCCTGGGCACAGCCACACGGATCAGAACCGCCGCTCGAAAACCGTAATCACATCCCCCGGCTGCAGCAGACTCGCCCGCCCGGCACGCCATTCCGCCGAACGCCCGTTTTCCGTCCGCACCACCGATGCAGACTGCTCCACCGCCCGATAGGTGAAGCCGCCCGCCAGTGCCACGGCGCTCAAAAGAGTCATTCCTGGTTGATAAGGAAATTCGCCGGGCTTGTTCACCTCGCCGAGCACGAAGATCGACCGATACCGGATCACTTCCACCGAAACCGATGGCGCCCGCACCAGCCCGCCCCGCATCAGCGCGCTTCGCACCGAATCGCCGAGTGCCGATGGGCTCAACCCCGAAGCCGGCATGCTCCCCAGCATCGGCACCGCGATGCGACCGGAATCGTCGATGCGAAATTCGCCCGTCAGCGAGTCGTCGCCAACGCTGATGATGCGCACCTGGTCCCCCGGCCCGAGCCGATATCCCCCGGATGCTGTCGGCGGCAACGGCGGCAGGTCACGCCCGGGCGAGCACGCCGACAACAGAAGCAGCATCAGTCCGG
>DATIMO010000221.1:0-1939 GCA_035475215.1 Acetobacteraceae bacterium
AATATCGTGCCGTGGCAGTTGCTGCGCGATGAGCGGGGGATCGAGCTGCGCGTCGCGCCTATTACCGATGCGGGCGAGCTGGACGTGGAGGCGTTCGAGGCGCTGCTGGCCGACGGCAAGGTGGGGCTGGTGGCGATCACGCATATGTCGAACGTGCTCGGCACGTACACGCCAGCCGAGCGGATCGCCCGCATTGCCCACGCGCACGGCGCGCGGGTGCTGTTCGATGGCTCGCAGGCGATCGTGCACCGGCGCGTCGATGTGCAGGCGATCGATGCGGATTTCTATGCCTGGACCGGGCACAAGCTGTATGGCCCGACGGGGATCGGCGTGCTGTGGGCGCGGCGCGAGCTGCTGGACCGGATGCCGCCGTTCATGGGCGGCGGCGAGATGATTTCGTCTGTTACATATGAACGTTCCACCTGGGCCGAAGTCCCCCACAAGTTCGAAGCCGGCACCCCGGCGATTATCGAGGGTATCGGGCTGAAGGCGGCGATCGATTACGTGCAGTCTATCGGCTATCCTGCGATTGCCGGGCATGAGGCGGAACTGACCGATCATGCATTGGCGCGGCTTTCGGAAATCCCGGGCCTGACGATCCTGGGCAGTGCGCAGGATCGCGGCGGCGTGGTTTCCTTTGCACTCGATCGTGCGCATGCGCACGACGTTGCGACGCTGCTGGACCGCCAGGGCATCGCGGTGCGCGCCGGACATCATTGCGCCGAGCCGCTCATGCACCGCTTCGGCCTGGAGAGCACGGCGCGCGCCAGTTTCGGGGTCTATACGACGCGGAATGAGATCGACCTGCTGGCCGATACGCTGCTTCGCGTGCGGGAGTTCTTCGCATGACGGCGGAGAGTCCGATTTTCGACGATCTGCGCGACCTGTACCAGGAGGTGATCCTGGATCATGGCCGTCGTCCGCGGCATGGACACCGGTTGGCGGAATTCGATGCGACCGCGCGTGGCGACAACCCGATGTGCGGCGATCGTGTGCAGGTCTTCGTGAAATACGGACCGGACAGCGCGATTGCGGAGACTGGGTTCGAGGCGCGCGGCTGCGCGATCAGCATCGCCTCGGCTGATCTGATGGCCGAGACGATTGGCGGGCGCAGCCAGGCGGATGTGCGGCGAATGTTCGATGCCTTCCGCGAACTTGCCCGGACCGGGTCTTGTCCGCATTGCGATGCGGCAGTGAAGGAATCGATCGAGCGGCTTGAACCACTTGCCGGCGTGCACGAATATCCGTCGCGCGTGAAGTGCGCGACCTTGCCGTGGCACGCCCTCATTGCGGCCCTGGACGGGGCGAAGGAGGCCAGCAGTGAATGACATGGCACACGGTGCCGCCCCGCACACCGCCTGGACCCCGGACGGTGAGGTTGCGGCGAAGCCGACCGAGCAGGCGATCATCGATGCCTGCGGCAGCGTGTATGACCCGGAAATTCCGGTGAACATTTATGAACTCGGCCTGATCTACGCGATCGAGATCGGCGAGGACGGGCGCGTGAAGGTAGAGATGACGCTGACCGCGCCGGCCTGCCCCAGCGCCCAGGAACTGCCGGAGCAGGTGCGCGATGCGGTCATGGCGGTGCCGGGGGTGACGGACTGCGAGGTGGAGACCGTGTGGGATCCGCCTTGGGACCCTAGCCGAATGAGCGAGGAAGCCCGCCTGCAGTTGAACATGTACTGACCCGACGCGATATCGAGCCAATCATGAGCACGACAACCGCAACCCGCCGCCCCGCCCGCCCGCTGCCGCCGTTGATGACACTCACCGATGCGGCGGCTGACCGCCTGCGCCGCCTCTACGACAAGGGCGAGCAGGGCAAGCTGCTACGCATCGGCGTGAAAACCAAGGGCTGCTCCGGCATGTCCTATGACATGAGCTGGGCGGACGCGCCGGCCCCCACCGATGAGGTCGTCACCCACAAAGGTCTGAC
>DATIMO010000222.1:0-13676 GCA_035475215.1 Acetobacteraceae bacterium
CGACCAGCGGCAGCACTTCGTCGATGAACCAGCACAGCGCATCGTAGTTGGGGCTGCCGACTTCGTGAATCGCGCCGAAGAATAGCATTCCGCTGCGGTCGGTGAAGCGGCGCTCGGTCAGTCGTGGTTCCCGCACATGGCCGATCTCTGTCACTTCGGCAAGGCCAAGATCCCGCAGCACCGCTGCTTCCTGTGCGCTGACAGCGACGACGTGCCGGCAGACGGCGGCATTGCGGAACTCGGCCGTCAATGCGGCATTCAGATCGAAATCGTGTCCCTGAATCCGCGCCCGGGCGGCGTCACGCAGGCTGGCGATCGCTTCGGTGTCCAACACCAGAGGCGGGCACCTAGGCGCGTTGGACAGCGCCGCTTGCACACGGTTCAGGTTGTGCGTGCGTGCAATCCAGATCACATCGTAAAACCCGCTCCGGTCTTCCAGGAACCGCTCTAGCGTCGCTGCGCTATCATCGCGCATCACCTCAACGTCGTCGGGCAGATCGGCGGCGATCATTGATGGACTGAAAGCCGGGGTCATCAGCGGGAACATTGTCACCATGAAGCCCATCGACGCCATCACTATAATCAGGTCGTTCGAACGCACGAAGCCGGAACCGATGTTACGGATCGGAACCGTGTCGTCGAGGAACAGGACGCGTTTGCGCTCCGGTCCGGCGCACCGGGCCAGATCATGCCGAGTGCCGGGCTCCGGGCGGACTTGCAGATAAGCGCCGTGCCGGACGCGCAGCAGTGGGGCAGCATCGTCCAACTCGGGCAACGCATCATCGTGCAGCCAGGCGGTCATCGCCGGATCGTATGCGACGCGGTAGCCGGCCTGTTGCACGCGCAGGCAGAGATCAATGTCTTCTCCGCCTGCGCTGAACTGCTCGTCGAAACCATTGAGCTGTTCCAGCAGCTTGCGGCGGACCAGAAGCGCCCGGCCGGAGCAGAAATCCACGTCGCGAACGAAATCCGCCTCGGGCGCGGTGGATCGTTGGCCCCGCAAGTACCCGGTGCTGCTGCCGTCGCGAAAAACCATTCCGCCGGCCAGCAGCAGCCGACCGTTCGGACGGATCAGCTTGCCCCCGATCACGCCGATGCTGGGATCGGATGCCAACCGATCCAGGGTAGCCGTCACCGCGTCGGCGCAGAGTTCGATCCCTGGGTCGAGCAGCAGGACGGCATCCGCCGAGGCACAGGCCAGCGCGGCATTGCGCGCGCGAAGCCGGTCCAGATTTCCGTCCAGCCGCAGTAGCGTCGCACCGGTGACGAACCGGTCGATGTAGCGGGTTTCATCCTCGGAGCCGGCGTCTATCAGCAACAGTTCGATTGCCGCGGCACACGTCATGCGCAAGGCGCTGAGCGTCATCAGGGTGGCAGTGAAGTGGTTGCGCGCAACCAGCACCACGGACAGGACGGGGTCGCCGGCAAAGGTGAAGTCCAGACTGCGGCGGGCGGTTGCGGAAGCCGCGATATCGGCTCGCAATCGGAAATGCGCCTCGATTTCAGCGGATATCGGTGGCATGGCGGCTGGCACACGGACACCGGGCTTCGGGGCCGGCCCGCTGGAAAGGTAATGGGCGAAGGCATCGCGGGCCCGGCCATAATCCAGGTCTTCCCGCACTGTTGCGTCGGAATCGACGTAGCGGCGCAAATCGACCTCCGGGGACGGGCTGCGCAGTTCAAACACGCCATGTTGGAGGAAATGCAAATAGCCGGACCTGGATATCCCGCCGGCGACAGCCCGCGCGACATCCGGATAGCGTGCCAGATAAAAGCGTTCCGAAAACTGCGGCAGCGGGTCGAACTCGGTCGGCGTGTCGTTGGTCAGGTAGTGGTGCAGCGCACAGGTGAAATCACCATCTCCGATTGCAGCAGAAACCGACGGGTAGCGGCCGATATACCACTGGGGATCGAAATAGACCGATGTACGAGGCTCGGCTTCATTGCCGTCCCGGTGCCGGAGAAAATGCCGGCATGCGCCCTCGTCAGCCGCCGCCCTGGCCGGGTCAGGTGCAAGCTGCGCGCGATACATTGCCGGATCGAAGAACAGGCTGGCGGTGCGGCCCTCGCGATCACCGACACGAATGAAATGCTGGTATGCCTCTGCAGGATCGCCTTGGTCGGTACCGTACAGCTCGTAGCTGAACAGCCAGAGTGCATCGATCGGGCCGGTCAGGTTCGTCGTTTCGTCCATAGGACCCCGGTCGTTTCCAACCTGGCTATCTCTTCCGGCGAGTAACCGTGCCGTCCCAGCACCGCCGGCCCGTGCTCACCGAAAGCTGGCGGTGGTGCCCGGGTCCCACCGGGTGTGCGCGACAGTTTGATCGGCGTTCCCAGACCGCGATACCAGCCGAGTTCAGTCACCATCTGTCGATGCTGCGTATGTGATGCCGCAGTCGCTTCATCTACGGGCAGCACCGGTCCGGCTGGGACGCCGGCGCGGATCAGTTTCAGCGCGATCGCCTGGCCCTCCTGGTCGGCGAACGCCGCAGCCAGATCGGCGGTCAGCGCAGCGCGGTTCGCCATGCGCTCGGCGTTGCTGGCATAACGGCTGTCGTCAGCCATATCCGGCCGGCCGATGGTCTCGCACAATTTGCGGAACTGAACGTTGTTGCCGGACGCGATGAAAATTTCACAAGTCCTGGTCGGGTATTTGTCGTAAGGAACCAGATTCGGATGTGGGTTGCCGGTCGGCATCGGCCGGCGACCATTCAGGAAGTAGTTGGCGGCCTGCGGGTGCAGCAGTGACATTCCGCAATCGTACAGCGTCATGTCAAGGAACTGACCGCATCCGGATCGGGCGCGTTCGATCAGCGCCATCAGGATGCCGACCGCGGAATACAAACCGGTACCCATATCGACGATGGCGGTGCCGAGCCGCATCGGTCCGGTACTGGGATCGCCATTGACGCTCATCAGCCCCGTCATGGCCTGCAGGATCGCGTCGTATCCCGGCAGCCCGCCCAGAGGGCCGTCAGCGCCGAATCCGGAAATGCGGCAGTGAATCAGCCCGGGAAATCGTTGCGACAGGACGTCCTGATAGCCGAGCCCCCACTTCTCCATGGAGCCGGGCTTGAAATTCTCCACCAGAACGTCGGCATCTTCAAGCAAGCGCAGCAACACCGATTTGCCCTCTGCCCTGCCGAGATCCAGTCCGATCGAGTGCTTGTTTCGATTGATGCCGATGAAATAACTGGCGTCGTTCTCATGGAACGGTGGTCCCCAGTCGCGTACTTCGTCGCCCTGGGGCGGTTCGATCTTGAACACCTCCGCGCCGTGATCGGACAGGATCATGGTGCAATAAGGCCCGCCGAGCACGCGGGTCAGGTCGATCACCTTGATCCCTGCAAGCGCACCGTGGCTGGCGGCCAGTCCCTTGCCTGCAGGGCCGTCCGAACCATCCGTCATGCAGCTTGCTCCTTCGCGGTGCGTCCCCAGACACGGCGGCAGAACTCGGGGTATGTTTCCAGCATCAGGTCGCAAACCGGCCCCCGCAGTGTTGCCAGTTCCTCGTGCGTCGGCGGCGCTGTCTGCGGCACCTCAGGCACGGTGTCATAATCGAAGCCCGTGGCGGCGCGGATGCTGTCCGCCGTCTCGCCTGGATGCAGTGAAGCAAGCCGGAAGCGCTCGTTGGTCGCATCGAAGTGGAACACGCATTTTCCGGTTACCAATGCCTGCGCGGTGCCGCGCCGGAACACGCCGGGTGGGGAAACGCCCGGCGCAGAAACGATATCGACGCGCGGAACCAGCACGCGCCGCGAGTGCTCCTCGCGGAAAAGTATCGTCCGCGGCGTCATCAGATACATGAAGGCAGAACCAAAGCTACCGGGAAAGCGCACGTGCGTGCCGGGCCAGTCGCCGGTACCGATCAGGTTGATGTTGGCCTGCCCATCTATCTGTCCGCCGCCCAGGAAAAATAGGTCGATACGGCCCTGGCCGGTGAGATCGAACAGTTCTCGCGAACCGGCGGTGAACGGGTTGCCGCTATGCTTGTGCAGTAGCGACAATCGCACCTGGTGGCCCAGCAGATGCACCAGCCAGCAGGCCGCTGAGGGGATCGGGCTGGCTGCGCCGACCGCAATGTGCCGGGCCGCAGGGACGGCCGGATCAAGGATGAGCCGCGCGAGAGCCGATGCCATCAGTTCCTCGCCGCGGATCATGCTTTATGCCACCAGCGGACAAGCGTCATGGCCCGCGCAGGGGGGGCAGCCACGTCTGTTCTTCGTTGCGACTGAAAAGGCGTTGTGGGCAGGGCCAAGTCCAGCCATGCGAGGGCATACTCGGTCGGCTTATTCATTCGGCGGCATCCGCCCGCGCCCGCACGACGTATTGGTTCAGATAACTCGCAAATCCCTTGTCGGTTCGGGCCATGAGCGCGTAGTTGGCTACGTGCATCGGATCGGCGCCGTACTCGTCCAGCAGTCCGATCGGCCAGGCGCCGTGTTCGGCAACGGCGACCGCCTCGATATACACCCCTGAGATCGTGCCCGAGGCGAGGCGCTCGTCTTCCAGCAGGTTGGCGTCGATCAGCCGCTCTACTGTCACCAGCGAACGTTGGGCAGCGTGGGCCATGGTCGCCAATTCCTGCCGGCGGCCGACAAAGACGTTGCCATCATTGTCCGCCATCACCCCGTGAAAAATGGCAATGTCGGGCGACAGCGCTGGCACCAGCACGATCGGGTCTTCACCGGCCTGAGTGAACGGATTGCTGAAAACCTTCCAGTCCGGCCGATGCTTCAGGATGTCGCTGCCGATGATCCCGCGCAATGGCATGAACGGCACGCCTTTTTCGGCCGCCTGAAGCATGGTGTGGATGGCCGGACAGGTGGCATCGGTCATGGTGATTCGCCCGGCAGCCAGGGCCGCCAGGAACCGTGGCGCGCCACCGGCCTCGCCCAGGGTAACGCCCGAACTCTGCACGCTGGCCACGCAACCGGCGCCGATAAGCAGATCGGTTGCATAGCCCGATACCGGCACACCGAGCAGCCGCAGCCCGCGTCTTCCAGTGCGGATCAGCCCGCGCACCAGTTCGTTGGGTGGGGCGGAGTTGTCCGGCGGCAACGCGATCAGCGCCCCGTCCGGCACCAGGGCGGCGAGCGCTTCCAGCTTGATCGGTTGCACGACGCTACCCGAGCGCCGAGGCGAGCGCCTCGGCGCTACGGCCATTGGCGATTGCGGCGGCGCGTCCGTTCCAGTGCACACCACCGACTCTGGCGAAAGCGTGGTTGGCATCGGGATATACGTGACAGGCGATGTTGGCGTGACCCTTCACAGCCTGAACCACCTTGGCTCGGCCCTCGGGGGGAAAGAACTCATCCCGATCGGCGACGTGCAGCATCAGCGGCTTCGAAATCTTTCCCAGATCGCCAAGCAGATCATCGAGGCCAACGCCATAATAGGATATATTGACATCGGCATCCGATTGCTCGGCCATCATGAAGGCCAGTCGACCGCCGAGGCAGTAGCCCATCGTGGCCGCCTTGCCGTTGCAGCCGGGCAGCTTGCGCGCGGTGGCCAGCGTTGCTTTCACGTCCGCGATGCCCTTCTGCTGGTCGAAGGCATTGAACAGCGCGAACGCCTTCTTCCACTCCGCATCGGATTTGTCAGTAATGTCCACATTAGGCTCGATGCGCCAGAACAGGTCCGGGCAGATCGCAATGAAGCCAAGGTCCGCGACCCACGCCGCGATATCCCGCATGGCCTGATTGACGCCGAAAATCTCCTGGATCAGCACCACGGCGCCGGCGGATTTCGCTTCGGGTGCGACCACGTGGGCAATAAAGCTGCCAGTTCCGTCGAGAGCCTCGATCGTGGTGGCGCTTGCCATCAGGTTGCCTCTCCTTTCTCCACACAATGCGCGAGTAGTGGTTCAAGGATAGCCGATATCCGGCGGCTCGCCCAATAGCTCTAGTATCGGCCTGCCGGCACTCCGCCAGTTGGTGACTGCGCTTGCGGCAGCCCCGGGTTGAAGCGGCCGACGTTGCCTAGCAACTGCTGCAGAAATGTTGCTTCCGTGCCTGGCGACGGGGTGATGCGACCGGCTATGGCGACTGGCAGCGAATCACGCTGGTTCAGCGTATCGACGTGCTCCAGCACACCTTGCCCGTTGAAGGTCAAGACGACTACGCCCTGCTGCATCACCTTCTGCGTACCGCCAATCACCGGTCGGGTCATCTCGCTGATGTAGAACCAGGAGTTGGCGTCGAAGCTGCCCTTCGCCGTTGGCGAGCCAAGCAGGGATGTGGCGTCGGCCTGGGTCGTCGTCCCTGGCACGAGTTGCTTCATCTCATCGGCGTCGATTCGGTTGCCACGCACTGTGACCGGTGGCTCGAAAAGGCTGCACCCGCCCAGCAGCAGACCCAGGCCAAACAACGCAACGCCGGCTCTGCGGCGGATCGCAACGAAACGCGGAATGGTGTGCACTCAGGAATCCTTCGCTCAGGTCGCCGGTACCGCACGATTGACCGCGCGCACAGGCACGATATGTGGAGCGGGTTGTCACGGAGAGGTTTGACCTGTCAATGACTGAAACGAGGGTATAGGCATGGGATGGGCGACCAGCCTCGCGCCGCTGGCCGGATTGCGGCGCATTCGACACGAGCGTCCCGGATTTCTGCTGTACGGGGCGGCCGTCGCGGCGGCCCGGGCGCCCTGCCTGTATTCCGGGCTTGGCGTTCCGGATACGCTGGACGGGCGATTCGATCTGGTCGGACTGCATGCGGTCCTGCTGATCGAACGGCTGCGTCAGGCCCCATCGCCGGGGCCGGCATTGGCTCAGGCGGTCTTTGACGCCATGTTCAGCGATATGGACGTGAACCTTCGGGAAATGGGAGTCGGCGATCTTTCGGTCGGTAAGAAGGTGAAGGCGATGTGGAACGCCTTTCACGGGCGGGCCAAGGCTTATGCTGAACCGCTTGCTGCGCGCGATCCTGTCGCTATGGAGGCTGCGATCACCCGAAACGTGTGGCGCGCCGCGCCGCCGCCACCCGGGGCTGCCGCTCGGCTGGCGCGACTCGCGTTGGCGGAAAGTGACGGCCTCGCCGGACAGACATTGGGGGCGTTAGCCGAGGGACGGGTCAGTTTTCGCGGAATCGAGGCCGTTGCGTGAAGCCGGAACTGCACCGTCCCTTGCCGGTAGCGCGCATCGGGGCCGATGGACTGAATCGCGTGGTCGAAGCCAGTCCGACGGAATGCGCCGCACTGGCCGCACGTTTGGGCGTGCCGGCCGTGTTGGGCTTGACATGCCGGTTCGATCTGAAACCCGGGCGCGATGGCGTCGTTGCTGCGCGCGGGCGGCTGAACGCCCGAGTCGTGCAGAACTGCGTCGTCACGCTGGACGATTTTGAGACGACAGTGGCCGAGGATTTCACAGTTCGATTCCTTCCCGAAGCTGACCAGGCGGAGGAGTTGGACCTTGAAGCCGACGATGAAATACCAATTCGCGACGGCGTGATCGACCTGGGCGAGGCTGCGGCAGAGCAACTGGCGCTGGCGATTGACCCCTATCCGCGCTGCCCCGGCGCGAAGCTGTCTCAGCGGGAGTTGGACGTACCGGAGGCCCCGCTGGCGCGCCTTGGCGCGCTGCGTGCCCGTCATTGAATGGTAGAATTGCCGCCTCACTTGCGACCAGGCCGTGGCTCTGCTAGACGGCCCACCCTGCAGTTTTGTCACGGTGTGACAGCCCGCATCACCCGTCCGGGCCTTTGGCCCGCGGCGCGCGCCGGCGTCACCGAATCCCGAGAGGCGCGCCCCGATGGCCGTACCAAAAAGAAAGACCTCGCCGTCCCGGCGCGGGATGAGACGCAGCCATCATGCGCTGCCGCACGAAGCTCATGCCGAATGTCCGAATTGCGGCGAGTTGAAGCGACCGCATCATGTGTGCAGTCATTGCGGCCATTACGACGGGCGGGAAGTGGTCGCTGCCGGAAAGCCCCTGAAGGGCGCGGTCCGCGCCTGAAGCGCCCCCGCGGCGGGAAGGCGCGGCGGGCGTGAACAGGACATTCACGCTGGCGGTGGATGCCATGGGCGGCGATCATGCGCCGGCAATGGTGCTTGAGGGGCTTGAGATCGCCGCCGAGCGCCATCCGCAGGCCCGTTTCCTGCTCGTCGGTGACGAATCGAAGCTCGCGCCGATGCTGCAATCGCTGCGCCGCGCGTCGGTGGCTTGTACGGTGCGGCACGCTCCCGAGGTCATTCCGAACGAAATGAAAGCGACCGCCGCCCTGCGCATCCGCAACGCTTCCATGCGTGTGGCGATCGATGCGGTCGCCGCCGGCGAGGCTTCAGGCGTCGTCAGCGCCGGGAATACCGGGGCGTTGCTGGCGCTGGCGAAGATCATCATCAAGACCCTGCCAGGCATCGATCGTCCGGCGATGGCAGCCATTGGACCATCGGCGCGCGGCGATATCGTGATGCTCGATCTCGGTGCCAACGTGGCCAGTGATGCACGCAATCTGGTGGAATTCGCCGTAATGGGCGACGTGTTCGCCCGCACGGTGCTCGGGCTTACGGCGCCCACCATCGGGCTGCTGAATGTCGGCAGTGAGGAACAGAAAGGCGATGACCGGGTGCGCGAAGCCGCCGAGGTGCTGCGGCAGAGCCCGATCGCCCCGCAGTTCCACGGCTTCGTGGAAGGCCACGACATCGCCGCCGGCACCACGGATGTGATCGTGACAGATGGTTTCACCGGTAACGTGGCTCTAAAGACCGGAGAAGGCACTCTGAAGCTGATCGGCGAGCTGTTGCGCCAAGTTTTCCGCTCCAGCTTGACCGGGCGGATTGCCTATTTGCTGGCGCGGCCGGCGCTGGACCGGCTGCGCGAGTGGCTGGATCCTCGGCGCTACAACGGCGCGGTTATGCTGGGGCTGAATGGTGTAGTGGTGAAGTCGCATGGCGGCACGGACGCTGAAGGCTTCGCGCACGCGGTGGATGTGGCAATGGACATGGTGGTGCACCGCTTCAACGACCAGATACGCGAGCGACTGAGCGGCGTCGTTGGGGCTAGTGCCATGGCAACCAAGACCGGTGGCGCAGCCCGCCTGGCGACCGCGCTCTGATCGGGACGAACCGGTGCCCATCCGTTCCATTCTCGCGGGAGTCGGCGCTTATTTGCCGGAACAGACGCTTGGCAATGACGACTTGGCGCAGCGACTGGAGACGTCCGATACTTGGATCCGCGAGCGGACAGGCATTCGCCAGCGCTACATTGCCGGACCGCATGAGACCTGCGCGCATATGGGCACGGCTGCGGCCCGCGCGGCGTTATGTCACGCAGGGGCTGATCCATCGGATGTGGATGCAATCATCCTGGCGACGAGCACGCCGGATCAGGCATTTCCGGCGACTGCACTGCGGGTGCAAGCGGCGCTGGGAGTGACCGGCGGGTTCGGGTTCGACCTGTCGGCGGCCTGCGCCGGGTTCATCTATGCCTTATCGGTGGCCGACGGGATGATCCGCGCCGGTCAGGCGACCGGAGTACTGGTGATCGGCAGCGAGGTTTATTCGCGGATTCTGAATTGGCAGGACCGCGGCACCTGCGTGCTGTTCGGCGATGGCGCGGGCGCCGTGTTCCTGCGGGCCGGAGGCGGTGCCGGGACTGCCGATCGGGGCATCCTCTCTACCCATCTGCATGCGCAGGGTACACTGGGGGACATCTTGTATGTCGATGGTGCGGTCGGGCGCTCGGACCGCCCGGGTACGCTTGTGATGAACGGGCGCGAGGTGTTCCGCCACGCCGTTCTGCGGCTGGCCGAATCGGTGGACGAGGCGTTGGCCGCCAATGGGCTTGGTCGGCGAGATGTGAACTGGCTGGTGCCGCATCAGGCCAATCTGCGCATCATCGATGCGATGGGCCGCAAGCTGGAACTGCCGCCGGAGCGCGTGGTGGTCACAGTGGACCGTCACGCCAATACGTCTGCGGCCTCGGTGCCGCTGGCGCTTGCCGAAGCGGTAACCGACGGGCGTATTCGGCGCGGTGACCTGGTGCTGATGGAGGCGCTCGGGGGCGGTCTGACCTGGGGATCAGCGCTGGTTCGGATGTAGCGACGCACCCACTCATCCGATCCGCGATGCAAACTGACCCCGCAAGCAGCGGGAGAGGTGAGTGGTTCACTCAGGCAACAGTTCAATCCCGTCGCCGATTTCGAACCGGCCGCCTTCAATCACCTCGGCGTGGATGCCGAGATCAGCATGCCCATAAAGGCGTCGGAGTTCCTCGACCGGGTTGGCGTCGCGCTCGGCAGTGAGCGGATTCACCTCGGTCGCCGGGCAGCGGGTGATCCGCTTGGCGACTCGCAGTACGGCGCCGCCAAGCTGGATTTCCCGACCGACCCAGTCCAGTTCGCTCCAGGCAGGGGCGCCGCTGAACCAGACATTGGCGCGGAAACGGCGGCGGTGGCGGCGGGCTTCGAGGCGGGCTTCGAAATCCCGCAAGCTGGCCAGGTTGATCAGGCTGATGCGGGGCGCGCGCTGATCGCAGAACACATGGCCGGGGACATAGTGGAAGCGCGGCGCGCCACGCGCTTCGGGGCCGAGGAAGTCGGTCAGGAACCGGCCGATTTCCTCGCGCCCCGCAGCGGACAGTGCATTTGCGGTCACGGCGCTGCCATCTGGCGCGCGGATGGCAAGCCGGCCGGTCCGCGAATCGAGCACCGATTGCAACGCGGCGATGCGGGCGTTCTTCATCTGGCACATGAAATTGGTCTTGGGCAGCCACGCCGGGTGCTCCGGATCGAACGACGCATCGCCCTGAGCTAGCGCGAAGGCGCGGTCCCAGGGAATCGCGCCGCCTTTCGCCACCTCCGCGGCGTCCAGCGCCTCGGCGGATAATCCCTTCACCGGGTAGCGGTACAGGTATTCGATGCGCATTGGCTCGGTCCTCTTGAGCCACAGTCTGCCCCGTCCCACCTGTCTTGCCAAAGGTTCGTGCCTCCGTCGCCTACATGAAGGGGCGGAGAACGGGACCGTCGCCTGAGACATATAGGGACAGGGCAATGGAAATAGAAAAATTCACCGAGCGGGTGCGAGGCTTTCTGCAAGCCGCTGCAACGATTGCCATTCGGGAGTTCCATCAGCGAATTTCGCCGGAGCATTTGCTGAAAGCGTTGCTGGACGATGAGGAAGGCGCCGCGGCGGGATTGATCCGCGCGGCCGGCGGCGAGTCAAAGGCAGCACTAGCCGGGGTCGAGGCGGAACTGGCCAAGCAACCGAAGGTGCAGGGGCCCGGTGCCGGACAACCGCAGCTTACGTCTGAACTGGTGCGCGTGCTGGATTCCGCGCAGCAGGCGGCAACCAAGGCCGGCGACGAATACGTGGCGCAGGACCGGGTGCTCGTCGCGCTCGCCGCGTCGGATACACCGGCTGCACGGGCGCTACGGAGCGCGGGGGTGTCTGCCCAGGCGTTGGAGAAGGCAGTTGCTGACATAAGGAAAGGCCGGAAGGTCACCAGCGAGAACGCCGAAGCGACTTTCGACGCGCTGAAGAAATACGCCCGAGACGTCACTGCGCTGGCGCGTGAAGGCAAGCTTGATCCGGTAATTGGGCGCGATGAGGAAATTCGACGCGCCATTCAGGTGCTTGCCCGGCGCACCAAGAACAATCCGGTGCTGATCGGCGAGCCTGGAGTCGGCAAGACCGCGATCGTGGAAGGCCTTGCGCTGCGCATCGTCAACGGCGACGTACCCGAGGCGTTGAAGGGCAAGCGGCTGCTGGCGCTCGATCTCGGGGCGATGGTTGCGGGTTCCAAGTATCGCGGCGAATTCGAGGAACGACTGAAAGCGGTACTGAAGGAGATCGAATCCGCCGAAGGCGAGATCATCCTGTTCATCGACGAGATGCACACGTTGGTTGGCGCCGGCCGCGCCGACGGGGCCATGGACGCCTCCAACCTGCTGAAGCCGGAACTGGCGCGGGGTGCTTTACACTGCATCGGCGCGACCACGCTGGATGAATATCGCAAGCACGTGGAGAAGGATGCCGCCCTGGCTCGCCGTTTCCAGCCGGTGTTCGTCGGCGAGCCGTCGGTTGCGGATACCATCAGCATCCTGCGCGGCATAAAGGAGAAATACGAAACCCATCACGGCGTGCGCATCACCGATGGCGCGCTGGTGGCCGCGGCCACGTTGTCGAACCGCTACATCACCGACCGGTTTTTGCCGGACAAGGCGATCGACCTGATGGACGAGGCATCGAGTCGACTGCGCATGCAGGTGGACAGCAAGCCGGAGGAGCTTGATGAACTCGATCGACGCGTGATCCAACTCAAGATCGAGCGCGAGGCGCTGCGCAAAGAAAGCGATCCGGCGTCGCGCGATCGGCTGACGCATCTGGAACGGGACCTGGCCGCGCTGGAAGAGAAGTCCAACGCGATGACTGCCGCCTGGCAGACCGAGAAGGAGAAGGTTGCCGACACCAAGAAGCTGAAGGAGCGTCTGGATCAGGCGCGCAGCGAGGTCGAGGTGGCGCAGCGTCGGGGTGATCTCGGGCGTGCGTCGGAGCTGCTGTATGGCGTGATTCCGGATATCGAGAAGAAACTTTCTGCCGCCGCCGATGGCACGCTGGTGAACGAGGCGGTGACCGAGGAAGGCATCGCTGCGGTGGTGTCGCGCTGGACCGGCATTCCGGTCGATCGCATGCTGGAGGGCGAGCGTGCCAAGTTGCTGCGGATGGAGCAGGAACTGGCGCGGCGTGTCGTCGGCCAGCAAGAGGCGCTGACCGCGGTGGCGAATGCCGTGCGGCGGGCGCGCGCCGGCTTGCAGGATCCGAATCGCCCCATCGGCAGTTTCCTGTTCCTTGGCCCGACCGGCGTCGGCAAGACGGAGACGTGCAAGGCGCTCGCGGAATTTCTATTCGACGATGAACGAGCGATGGTGCGCATCGACATGAGCGAGTTCATGGAGAAGCACGCTGTCTCCCGTCTGATCGGTGCTCCACCCGGTTACGTCGGATACGATGAAGGCGGGGTACTGACTGAGGCGGTGCGGCGCCGGCCGTATCAAGTCATCCTGTTCGATGAGGTCGAAAAGGCGCACGAGGACATCTTTAACGTGCTGTTGCAGGTTTTGGATGATGGTCGGCTGACGGACGGGCAGGGCCGTACCGTCGATTTCAGAAATACCATCATCGTGCTGACGTCGAACCTCGGCAGCGACGTGTTGGCGGCGCAGCCAGAGGGTGAACCGACGACAATGGTGCAGGGCCAGGTGATGCGCGCGGTGCGGGCGCATTTCCGCCCCGAGTTCCTGAACCGGCTCGACGAAATCATCCTGTTCCGGCGATTGCAGCGGGCCGACATGGCTTCGATCGTGCAGATTCAGATTGATCGTCTCCAGGCGCTGCTGGGGGATCGGAAGATCGGACTGGAACTGGATCGCAGCGCGCTGGAGTGGCTGGCGGCCGAGGGCTACGACAGCACCTATGGCGCGCGGCCGCTGAAGCGAGTGATCCAGCGCAATCTGCAGAATCCGCTTGCCGGGCTGATCCTGGAAGGCGCGGTGAAAGAAGGCGAGACGGTGCATGTGTCCGCGGGCGCTGAGGGGCTGACGATCAACGGGCAGATGGCCGAAGCGGCATGACTGATGGCTGGAGCGGCTGGCCGGAGCGGCGGGATTTTGTCGGTCCTCTTTTGTTCGCCCATCTGTGTGGAATGATGCAGGCGTGGCGTTGACATGCCATCGGGC
>DATIMO010000223.1:0-4852 GCA_035475215.1 Acetobacteraceae bacterium
AGCGCCGCGCGTGCGTCGCCGTCGTTGCGCGTGGCGGTCAATGCGCCGTCCAGCGCCGCGCGGTATTCGGCGCGGAACTGCTCGGACGACGTCCCCGCACCCGGCCCCAGATCCCATGTGACCGGCAACGCCGCCGCAGCCTGTTTCGCCCGCCAGAACCGGTCGGCGACAACCGCGACCCCGCCCGGCACGTGCACCACGGCCTGCACGCCGCGCCGGTGCAGCACCTTCGATTCGTCATAGGATCGCACGCTGCCGCCCTCCACCGGGCACAGCACCACCGACGCGTACACTATGTCCGGCAACCGCACGTCGATGCCGAACTGGGCCTGGCCGGTGCTCTTCGCAACGCTGTCGAGCCGTGCCAGGCTGGTGCCGCACAGCCGAAACTGGTCGGGGCGTTTGATCGGCGGTTCCTGCGCCGGGCGGATCGAGGCCGCATCGGTTGCCAAAGCGCCATAGGTCAGCCGCCGTCCGCTGGCGATATGCAGCACCGCTCCGTTATCCGCCGAGCACTCGCCGCCCGGCACGCTCCAGCGTCGGGCTGCGGCCTCGATCAGCCGCACGCGCGCGCTGGCGCCCGCCTGTTGCAACATGACGTGGGTGCTGCGTACCGACTGGCTGCCGCCGGTGCTCATCGACCCATAGACATGCTCCTGCAGATTGCGGTTCGCTGTGGCGTATTCCGCGCGCACCGTGGTCCAGTCGCAGGCAAGCTCCTCGGCGACGATCATCGGCAGCGCCGTCCAGATCCCCTGCCCCATTTCCGATCGGGCCACCCGGATGGTTATGGTTTCATCCGGCTCGATGACCAGCCAAGGCCCGACTTCGGCAGCCTCTGCCGATGCGCCAGGTCGCACCCCGATCGCCAGCCCTCCGGCAACGGTCATGGACGCAACGATAAAATTCCGACGCGACAGACGCGGTGAATCGTGTCCCATGCTGCCCTCCTGATCGCTTGGCCCTCACGCCTTGCTGAGCGCGGCGGCGCGATGGATCGCCGTGCGGATGCGCGGATAGGTGCCGCAGCGGCAGATATTACCGATGGCACTGTCGATTTCCGCATCGGTCGGGTTCGGCACCTGCTTCAGCAACGCTGCCGCCGCCATGATCTGGCCGGACTGGCAGTAGCCGCATTGCGGCACGTCACCCTCGATCCAGGCGCGCTGCACCGGGTGGCTGGCGTCGGCCGACAAGCCTTCGATGGTCGTGATCTCGGCGCCGACAATCGATCCCACAGGGATCATGCAGGAGCGGACGGGGGCTCCGTTCATGTGCACCGTGCAGGCGCCGCACTGAGCGATGCCGCAGCCGTATTTGGTGCCGGCCAGCCCCAGTTCATCGCGCAGGACCCACAGCAGAGGGGTCTCCGGTTCGATGTCCAGGACATGGTGTTGGCCGTTGACGACGAGTGCGACCATGACATGTCCCCTCTCGCGGTTCAGAACCGGGCTGCCACAGTAGCCCATTTTTACACTTCCGAAAGCTGGTAACGGTTCAAAGCGGGGTCCGCCGCATGGTATAGGCCCAGCATCGTGTCCGCTCCGCTCGATCCCCCGCTTCCACAGTCCACTCCCCTCTCCCCCGGCGATCCCGCCATCGGCGCACCGCCCGATCTGGTGGGCGCCGTCTGGTCGCGCCTGCGCCGCCTCGGCGGCCGCTTCGCGCCCTTGGTCCGATCCTGGATTTATGCCGGATACGAAGCCCAGCTTTTGCACGAAGTCCGCGCTGGCCGAATGCCGCGCCACGTCGGCATCATTCTGGACGGCAACCGTCGCCACGCGCGTGGATCCGGGATGCGCGACTTCCGCCACATCTACGCCATGGGCGCGGGCAAACTGGATGAGGTGCTGGATTGGTGCGCCGAGGTTGGGGTGCGCGCCGTGACGCTGTGGGTCTGTTCCACCGACAATCTGGCTCGACCGGCGGAAGAAGTGTCCGGGATCATGGCCGCCATCGAGCACAAGATGCGCAGCCTTGCGGCGGATCCACGCATCCACAGGCTGGGCGTGCGGGTCCAGGCGATCGGCCGGTTGGATCTGCTGCCGGCCGCGCTGGTCTCGGCGCTGGAAGCCGCGCGTCGCGCGACCGAGACGAATCGGCAAATGACACTGACCATCGCTGCCAATTATGGCGGACGCGAAGAGATTGCAGACGCCATGCGGTCGCTCATGGCCGAACTGGCAGAGCGTGGGCTGGGACTGACCGACGGAGCCGCCGAGGTGACTCCAGGAGCGATCGGCCGGCATTTATACCTGCCCAGCCTGCCGGACCCGGACCTGATCATCCGCACCAGCGGCGAGGTGCGCCTGTCCGGCTTTCTGCTCTGGCAAAGCGTGTACAGCGAGTTCCACTTCACCGACGTAAACTGGCCGGCGTTCCGCAGAATCGATCTGTTGCGGGCGATCCGCACTTTCCAGGCACGCGAGCGACGCTTCGGCAGGTAGCAGTGATCGTCGATGCGCACCACCACGTCTGGCAGATAGCGCGCGGCGATTACGGCTGGCTCACGCCGGACCTGCCGATCCATCGGGATTATTCGCTCGACAACTTGCGCCCGCTGCTGGGCGACATTGATGCCACTGTGCTGGTGCAAGCCGCCCCCACCGAAGCGGAGACGGCGTTCCTGCTGGAAACGGCGCGTGCATCCGGCGGATTGGTGCGCGGGGTGGTGGGCTGGGCCGACCTGATCGCGCCCGACGCCCCGGACCAGATCGCAGCCATGGCGTCCGCCACCCTGCTGAAGGGCCTGCGCCCGATGCTGCAGGACATCCCCGAGACCGAGTGGATCCTGCGCCCTGGCCTGCAAGCTGCCCTGCGTGGGATGGAAGCGGCGAGGCTACGCTTCGACGCGTTGATCCAGCCGCGCCATCTGCCGGCAATGCTGGCCCTGTGTGCTCGCCATCCCGATCTGCACGTGGTGATCGACCACGCCGCCAAGCCGGACATCGCGCATGGGGTCTGGCAGCCCTGGGCCACCGAAATCGCCCGCGTGGCGCGCGACACCGACGCATGCTGCAAGCTGTCTGGACTCGTCACCGAAGCGGCTCGGGATTGGCAGACCGACGACCTCCGTCGCACGGTGGATCACCTGCTTCGGGTATTCAGCCCGGATCGCCTGATATGGGGCAGCGATTGGCCGGTGGTCGATCTTGCCGGCGGCTACACGCGCTGGCGCGAGGCGACGCACATCCTTCTGGCCGGGCTGAACCGGTCGGAACGCGACGCCGTTCTGGGCGAGAACGCATCCCGGTTCTATGGTCTGGAATCGACGGATTGAACGGAAGGGCGCCCTAGAATGCTTCGTGGCATCGACCCTCTGCTGACCCCCGACCTGCTGCATGCGCTTGCCAGCGCCGGTCATGGCGACCGCGTCGTGATCGTCGATGCAAATTTTCCTGCGGCTGCCACGGCGCGACGGCTGGTGCGTACACCCGGGATCACCGCCACCGCGATGCTGGAGGCGATCCTGTCGGTGCTGCCGATCGATGATTTCATTCCGGATCCGGTGGCAGTGATGCAAGTGGTGGGTGACCCGTCTGCCACACCCGAGGTGGTGACCGATTTCATTGCAATCGTGCAGCGCAACGGCCTGGCGGCTCCGGCGCGGCTGGAACGGCACAGCTTCTACAGTGCCGCTGCCGATGCATTCGTTCTAATACAGACCGGCGAGACTCGGCTGTACGGCAATGTCCTGCTGACCAAGGGCGTGATCCGGCCGTGAATTCCACCGCCAGCGTCGTGCAAGCCGGCGACCATCCACACATGATGATTTCACCTCATTCCGATTAAAATCTCAATTGAAACAAAGATGGCGCAACCGCGATGGTATCCTAACCGATGGATGCCATTGCGCGCTCTATCCGCTGCGCGCCCCAGGGATGCGGATTAGTCGGCTCGGCGCCCGGAGCGGTGACATCCGTGCCCATGCCAACCGGCACGTTCACTGACGTATTCCGCCCGGCTACGGTCACAAGTCCCTGCATTACGAACACGCCAAACGTGCCATTATTTGGCCCGGCGAAAAAGCGGGTGCCGCGCACCGCAATCAGACCGAACCGCGTTCGAACCGTCACATCCGACTGGCCTGCCGACCCATCGTGATTGTACAGCATGCCACCGCGAGCCAGTTCCAGAATGCCACCGACATTCAGCAGGAACCGTTCGATGCGCAACTGTGCTTCAGGACCCAGCCGCAGCAATGTTGCTGGCCCAAGGCGTAGTCCAACGGACGAGGCCGCGCCAGTCGCGACCAGATCGCCGACAAACACGTCGGCTGCTGGGGCCAGCGAACGACGGGCACCGGCGCCTTCGGCGAAGGCTTCGCCTCGCAACGTTTCAACGTTACCCGCAGGCTCGATGGCGCTTGCACCCCGGGCGGCAATTGTGGCTGCAGTCAGCGTGCCGAGAAGGACTTCACGCCGCCTCATACCGTGACCTGTCATCATCGGCAGCGGCGGCTCTGAGCAAAATGTTCGAGCTGAAAGAAGCCGCCCCGGCCAATAGAGCCGGTAGGTGTCATTTCATCGGCTAAGCTCACCCCCGCCCGTCCCATTTGGTTCGCATGCTGTTCCGACATTCGTGACCCGCCCGCCCCGGTGGAAACACGAACATAGCACTCGAAGCCGCCGCATACACGTGGCCGCCCGGCCCAATAGCGGGGCGAGCGACCACCGCCCAACCAGGACCGAGGCGACCTCGGAGCAGCCGTACGTCGCTGACGCGACGGAGCCGCCATCAAGATCGATCCGGATCGACCGGGACCCCTTCGGCTGACTCGAGTCCCGCTGAAGAACAACACTCGCGCGCCCGCAATCGCGCGCCATCGCTTTGTATCAGACGATCATTGTTC
>DATIMO010000224.1:0-3137 GCA_035475215.1 Acetobacteraceae bacterium
GCCGGCGATCGCGCTTCAGTCATCATCGCCTCTCCGGCCAGCAACGTGCGGGCGACGAAATCCATCTCGGTTGCGATCGGGGCAAACCGGTTGCATTCAATGCTGAATCCCAGAAGCGCGATGCGTGGTCCGGTCATAAACTCACCCCCAGCACGTCGGCGATGCGCGGTGTGGCCTTCAGCCCGCTGCCGGTCAGCACCAGCACCGTGGTCTGGTCCGGCGATATAACGCCCGCATCCAGCAGCTTGCCGAAAGCAGCAACCGGCTGCGCTGCCGTGGGCTCGACATAGATGCCCATGCCCGCAAGTTCCAAGGTGGCGCCAACGATCTCGTCCTCGGACAGCATCACCGCGCCGCCCTGCGTTTCGCGCAGCGCGCCCAGCACCTCGCGCAGCCGGATCGGAGCGGCGATCGCGGTGCCCTCGGCGATGGTCGGGCTGGTCTCGACAGAAACCGGCTCGCCCGCGAGGAACGCCGCAGCGATCGGCCCGCAATTTTGCGGCTGCACTGCGAACAGCCGCGGCATGACATCGATCTCGCCGGTACGCAGCAGCTCGGCGAAGCCGATCTCGCAGCCCAGCACGTTGGACCCCGCCCCGCAGGGTACGATCACATTGTCCGGGGCCCGGAAGCCAAGCTCCTCCCACAGCTCGTAAGCCAGCGTCTTGGTGCCTTGCAGAAAGAACGGGTGCCAGTTGTGGCTGGCATAGAACACCGATGCCGCACGCTGCACCGCAGCATCCGCTGTGTCCTGCCGCGTGCCGGGCACCAGTTCCACAGTTGCGCCGTGGGCGCGCATCTGCACGGTTTTGGCCGGGCTGGTGGAAGCGGGTGCCATGATCGTCGCCCGCATCCCCCCGGCAGCGGCATAGGCGGCCACCGCGGCCCCGCCATTGCCGGAACTGTCCTCCAGCACATCATGCACGCCCTGAGCCCGCAGCAGCGACAGCATGACGCTGGCGCCCCGATCCTTGAAGCTGCCAGTCGGCATGATCCACTCGCATTTCAGCAGCACCGGTATCTCGTGCAGCGTGCGCCGGATCAACGGCGTGCCGCCTTCGCCCATGCTGATCGGCTGCTCCACCTGAAACGGCAGTCCCGCGTGATAGCGCCACAGACTGCGGGTGCCGCGATCGATTTGCGCCGGCGTGATGCCGGGGAGCGGCGTGAGCAGCAATGGCGCCTGTCCCGGCCCGCACCAGCGCGGCTGATCGAGCGGAAAGCGCTGGCCGGTGCGCGGGTCGAGATAAGCCGGGTCCATTGTCGGATCGCCCCCAATAGCGGATCACAGCGTGCTCTCTGCAACAGAACTGCGGTGGGTTCCAGACTGGCTATCGCAGTGTTCCGGATGCGGCGGCCTGCCAGGTCCTGGCCGGGTCCCCCTTTGCCGGGGGCCCCCTTTGCAGTGCCGTTACAAGGACGGTTGTGGTAGTAAGCGGGACTAGCTTTGCAAGTCCCATTATGGCTGAATATTCCCGGATCGGTTGGCGGAGGGCGCGCACTGCAACCGATAACTCGCCGGCCAAATGCATGAAGGAGGGAGGCTACGCAACGCCATTGAGCGACCTGACGTCCTCACAGAGACCGGGCGGCATGTGGCCGGCGCTGTTGCGCACTCTTGCCCGGGCGAGGTCCCATACGATGATCATCGCCGGGGCGCTGGCCTCCTTGGTGGCGTTGGCGATTGGCCTGTCGTTGGCACATCCGGGCGCGAACGCCCGCATCCGGGCGCACTACCGCCTGCCATCGTTCATTCCGTTCCCGGCCGACGACCCGTTCCAGACCGCCAAGGCGGACCTCGGACGGCGGCTGTTCTTTGACACGCGCCTGTCCGGTTCCAGATCGACCTCCTGCGGTAGCTGTCATGAGCCGGCTCGCGGCTGGAGCGATGGGCGGCCACGCGCTATCGGCGACGGCGGGCACGAGATGGACCGGCGCGCGCCCAGCCTGATCGATATCGCGTGGCTGCCCGTCCTGGGCTGGGACGGCAGGTTTCCAGATATCGAAGCCGTCACCTTCGGCGCCATCACAGCGCGCGGCAACATGAACCTGACCGAGCAAGACGCACTTGCCCGTATCTCCGCCGACCCGGATTATCAGCGTGCCTTCGCCGCAATCTTCCCGGATCATCAGGTTTCGGCTCACAACGTCGCGGCAGCGATCGCCACGTTCGAGCGGCTGATCGTCTCGAAAAACGATTCGCCGTTCGATCGTTGGATCGCCGGGGACAAGGATGCGATCAGTGCGGCGGCCAAACGTGGTTTTGATCTGTTCAATGGGCGCGGACATTGCGCCGGGTGCCATAGCGGTTGGACGTTCACCGATGGTTCGTTCCACGATATCGGTTCTGCTGAAGGCAACGATACCGGCCGCGGCCGATTTTTTCCGAAATCGCAAGACCTGCAATATGCGTTCAAGACGCCCACCCTGCGCGGCATAAGCCAGCGCGGGCCCTACATGCACGATGGTTCGGTGAAAACTTTGGCGGATGTCATCAATCTCTATAACCGCGGCGGCATCGCGAGGCCGAGCCGGGCTTCGCTGATCGAACCGCTGCATCTCACCGCGGAAGAACAAGCTGAGCTGCTGGCATTCCTCGAAACGCTGTCCGGCGACACGTCGTCCTCCGACAACGGCCCTCTGCCTCCTGGATCGCCCTCAGAAGCGGGGCAGGAAGGCACCGAGAAGCACTAGTCCGCCGATCAGCAGCATCCCGCCATAGGTCTCCAATCCCACGTTGCGCTGCGGGAATCGATGCGCAGCGTAGGAGCATGCCGCCCCAATAATGAGAGTCGAAACACTGATTAACGAGATCATTGGCCCTCACTTTCGTCTAATTATGCTGATGCTTTCCCAAAGAAAGCCGCAATTATACCGCCATCAACAGTTTCGCTCCAAGTTCATTTCAAGGTATTCTGCGGTCCTGGTCCGGCCGGAGAACACCATGAATTCCCCGCTTATAACGCATCGCGCCCGCTTGTGCACCGGGTTCATCGCCGCGGTTGTCACGCTTTTGTGGCTGCATCCCGCCTACGCCCATGTGAAATGGTTTTGCAGCTACGACGTCGCCGCCGCACCCCGCCCGATTCGCATGGTCGCCACCAATGAACTCGGAACTCTCGTGCTGGTGACCTTGG
>DATIMO010000225.1:0-2865 GCA_035475215.1 Acetobacteraceae bacterium
CACCGAGCGCGTGACGGTTCGAAAGCGGAGGAGTCGGGCACGACGAGCGAAGTTGCTGCCCGGATACGGCAAGCGGAGGAGCTGACTACGCCTGCCGCACCGGGCAACGGTCCGGGGTCCACTGCCAATGGGAAATCCCTCGGAGGACGCATCATAGCGCGGGGATTGGCGGGGGCCAAGGTTGACAAACCGGATTTCGAAACTAAATTTTTTCTCTCACGGAAACATTGACTTATAACGTTAATGTTTCATTGTTTCGAGAGTTATCCACAATACGCAACCGTATAGTCGGGCCCGCCCAAAAGGGGCAGTGGCGCAGCCGGGTTCGCGCTTACCTGGATGTGCGCAGCAGGCTGTGTCGATAGCCGTAGGCGAAGTAGATCACGAAGCCCAGCAGCGTCCACAATCCCATCAATGTCCAGTTGTACCAGTTCTCCCAGTACAACAGCATCAGGCAGCTCAGCACGCCGAGCGTGCAGGTGACGGGTGCCCAGGGCACGCGGAAAGTGCGCGGCAGGTCCGGCCGGGTGTAGCGCAGGATCAGCACGCCCGCACAGACCGCGACGAATGCCAGCAGCGTGCCCATCGATACCAGGTCGCCCAGCACGTCCAGCGGGAAGAAGGCTGCCAGCAACGCGATCCCGGCGCCGGTGATCAACGTGTTGATGTGCGGCGTGCGATAGCGCGGGTGCAGTTTCGAGAAAACCGGCGGCAGCATGCCGTCGCGGCCCATGATCATGAAAATGCGCGGCTGCGCGATGATCATCACCAGCACCACGGACGACAATCCCAGCAGCGCGCCGATCTCGACCAGCCAGCGCAACCAGTTGAGCTGCGGGTGCGCGGCGACCGCGGTGACCACGGGCTCGGCGGTGCCGAGCAGGTTGTACGGAATCAAGCCGGTCAACACGGCGGCCATGCCGATGTACAGCACCGTGCAGATGGCCAGCGAGGCGAGGGTGCCGATCGGGAGATCCCGCTGCGGGTTCTTCGCCTCCTGCGCGGCGGTGGAGGTCGCCTCGAACCCGATGTAGGCGAAGAATACCAGGGTCGCCGCACGCATGATGCCGCCCCAGCCGTACTTTTCCGGACCCTGCGCCGCAGGGATGAACGGGTGCCACAGGTCCGGATTCACATAGTGCCATCCAGCCGCGATCACGATGACGATCAAGGTGACCTTCAGGATCACGATCGCGGTATTGACGCCGCTGGATTCCCGGATGCCGACATAGCACAGCCACGTCAGCGCCAGCACCAGCAGCACCGCCGGCAGGTTGAACAACGCGCCCGTCATCACGAGGTGCTTGTCGACGAATGCGATGGGCGCGTTGGTGAGCGCGTCTGGCAGATCGAACCCCATGTGGCGAACCAGGCTCCTGAAGTAACCGGTCCAGCTCACCGCCACCGCCGACGCCGACACGCCGTATTCCAGCACCATGTTCCAGCCGATGAACCACGCCACCAATTCGCCCAGCGTGGCGTAGGCGTACGAATAGGAGCTTCCCGACATCGGGATCAGCGTCGCGAACTCGGCGTAGCAAACCGCCGTAAAGCTGCAGCAGACCGCCGCTATCACGAACGAAAGCACGATCGCGGGGCCGGCATGTTCCGCTGCGGCGACGCCCGTGATCACGAAGATGCCGCCGCCGATCACGGCCCCGATGCCGAGTGCGGTGAGCCCCCACGGGCCCAGGGTGCGTCGCAACTCGATGCCACCATGGAGGTCGTCCGCGGTGGCGACGCCGACCGGTTTCCGTGCAAGCAACTGCCGAAGAATGGTCACGGTTTCCCCTGGTGCACGCGCGATCCGAAGCCTGCCGCAATCATGATTCGACAGGACGGCTGGCCGGCGAAATCCAAACGAACGGGCGAGTCCGAAGGCTCGCCCTGAAAAGATGCGTCATCACACCACGTCGTCCAGCGCGTGGGTGATCTGTTCCGGCGACATCTGGCTGCGCTTGTAGCCGTACAGGCGATAGAAGATCAGCCCGATCGCTGCCCACACCAGGAACACCACCTTGGCGACGCCACTCAGGTTGACGAACAGCAACAGGCACCCGGCGACGGCCAGCGGACACACGATCCACACCAGCGGCGTGCGGAACGGACGTTTGCGCTCGGGTTGCGTGCGGCGCAGGATCATCACGCCGACCGACACCATGGCGAAGGCGAGCAGGGTGCCGGCGTTCGAGGTGTCGGCAAGTTTTCCGACCGGGAACAGCGCGGCGCACAACGACACCACGATGCCGGTGACGTAGGTGATCACGTGCGGCGTGAAGAAGCGCGGGTGCACCTTCGAGAACACGTTGGGCAGCAGGCCGTCGCGCGACATCGTGAAGAAGATGCGGGTCTGGCCGAACATCATCATCAGGATCACCGAAGGCAGCGCCACGATCGCCGCGAGTTCGATCATGACGGCGAACCTCGGATGTCCGAGCGTGGTCATCACTTGCGCCAGCGGCTCGCGGCTGCACACCAGCGCCTGCGAATTGCCGCACGCGGCCGCGAAGCTGGAAGTGCCCGGGTCCAGGAACGCGCCGGTCGCGCTCGTGAGCGGCTGTGCGCCGACCGAACCTGCAGCGCCGTAGCCCACCAGCAGGTAGAAAATGGTGCAGATCACCAGTGCGGCGATCAGCCCGATCGGAACGTTGCGATTGGGATTGCGGGTTTCCTCGGCGGCAGTGGAAACCGCGTCGAACCCCACGTAGGCGAAGAAGATGGAGGCTGCCGCACCCAGCACGCCGATGCCGTTGCTGCCGACCGGATTGCCCCAGCCGGTTGGCAGGAAGGGATGCAGGTTCGCGTTCTGGACCGCGGGTACCGCAATCACGATGAACACGGTGAGTGCGATGATCTTGATCGCCA
>DATIMO010000226.1:0-5354 GCA_035475215.1 Acetobacteraceae bacterium
CGGCGCGATCCGGTTTTCCGACCTTCTGGATAGCGGTCAGCAGGATGTTCGTTGCCTCGTAAGCCAACGGCCCGTAGGAACTGATCGACCCGTATTTCCTTTCGTATGCTTGCAGAAAGTTCTGCGCCGAGGGAATCTTGCGAATGTCCGGCACCAGGAAGCTGACGTAATTGCCTTCAGCCGCACCGCCTGATGGCTGGATGTAATCGACCGGCTCGTACTGCCCGTCCGGCCCCATCATGTGCACATCCAGCCCGACATCCGGAAGCTGCTTGGCGATCAGCGCGGCATCCGGCGCCCACAGCCCCGCATAAATCGCATCGACGTCCTTCGGCAGCGTCCCGAGGATCGGCCGGAAGTCCTTGTCACCCGACCGGATCACATAACGCAGCACGGTGGCGCCCAGCGCCTTGCCCTTGGCCTCGAACGCGTCCGCGACGCCACGCGGGCCGGTGGTGCCGTCGTCGAACACCGCTATCTTCTTTTTCTTCAGATCGTTGATCAGGAACACGGCGCCTGCCGGCCCCTGGAAATCGTCCCGCGCGCACACTCGCGCCACGGATTTCAATCCACGGTCTATCACCTTCGGATTGGTGCAGCCGGGAGTGATCAGGATCATGTTGGCCCGATCCAGAATCTCGGATGCCGGAACGCATGTTACCGAGGTGATGCCCCAGATCGCGCCCATGACCGCCGGATCGGAAACGACCTTCTCCGCGGCCGCAACGCCGATCTGCGGATTGCCCTGGTCGTCGGCGTCCACCACCTGGATTTTCTTGCCGAGCACGCCGCCTTTCTGGTTCCACTCCTCGACCGCGAGCTTCACGCCATTGGCGACTTCCTGGCCCTGCTTGGCGAGCATTCCGGTCAATGGAGCGCCGGCCGCGATCTTGATCGCGTCTTGCGCCACGGCCTGGTTCGAAACGGCAACTGCGCAGACCAGCGAAACACTGACCGCAAGCGCAGTCGCGAAAAATCGGTGCATGGCCCCCCTCCCCATTTTGGATTGCCGGAAGCGTCGCACCGCGATTGCAATTGTGCAAGGGAAAGACTTGGGGTTACACCCGCTCGCTCAGCGCGATCGCCACCCGGCACCCGGCCCTGATTGCCGCAGACAGAAACCGATATCCCGGCGCCTGCTCCGCCCCGCGCGCCAGTCCGATATCGCGGTGCTCCAACTCCTCGGCGCGAAATTCTTCCAGCGTGCGGGTCAGGTGCGGCTCATCGCCTTCCAGCGCCGAAATCTGCCCGGAGTAATGGGCGTCGATCGCCTGCTCTACGGCCACCGTGCAGGCCATCGCGGCACGTGGTCCCAGCGCCGCCGTCGCCGCGCCCAGCACGAATCCGGCGACATGCCAAACCGGCAGCAGCGCCGTGGGCCGCACCCGACGCTGCGTCACCAGCGCCTCGAATGCTTTCAGATGCCGCTGTTCCTGTGCCGCCATGTGGCGCAGCACCGGCCCATGCTCGCCGTCACCCAGCACCGCAAGCTGGCCGGCGTAGATTCGCGCCGCCCCGTATTCGCCGGCATGATCGACGCGGATCATTTGCTCGACCGCCGCCCGCGCCGGACGGTCCCCCGGCAGTCTCATCGCCGCCTCCACACACGGCCGGAAAGATAGCCCGCCAGCGCCCCGACGAAGACCAGCGAGTACAGCAGATTCATTGCCGCCATCGACAGCGGCAGGCCGGGGATCAGAAAGGTCGGTGCGTCGCATGGCTTGGACGGACGAGCGGGCATGGCGTCCAGACGTTGGGCCAGATTGCCGGCGGTGATCCGTGGTGCCGCGCATTCCGGCAGCGGGCTCGGCCACCATCCCTGCTCCACGCCGACGTGCACGCCGGCCAGCGCCACGCTGACAAGCATCGTCAGCAGCACCAGGACCAATCCCCAGCGCGCCAGCCCGCGCGGCAGGAAGCAGGCCACGAGCCCCAGGACGATTGCGACCCGGTACGGCCAGCGTTCCAGCAGGCATAGAGCGCAGGGAACCAGCCCGCCCCAATGCTCGGACGCGAGTGCGATCCCCAGCCCCAACCCGGCCGCCAGCACGCAGATCGCGGCGGCGGTATGCGTCCGTGGCCCGTTCATGACCGCCCTTTGCCCGGCTTCCCGGTTGCGCGCAACCAGCCTACCGTATGGGCTTCAACAGCCGGGAAGGAAACCGACAATGCCATGCACTCTGTGGGGCCGCAGCACGTCCAGCAACGTCATGAAAGTGATCTGGCTGCTGGAGGAACTGAAGCTGCCGTATCAGCGCATCGATGTCGGCGGACCGTTCGGCAAGACCGACACCGCCGAATACCGCGCCATGAACCCCACCGGACTGGTCCCCACCTTGCAGGAAGACGATTTCACCCTGTGGGAAAGCAATGCGATCCTTCGTTACATCTGCAACGCCCATGCTTCCGACTCGTCGCTGTGGCCGCGCGACCAGCACGCCCGCGCCAATGTGGACCGCTGGCTCGATGCGCAGCAGACGGTGATGAACCGTCCGCAGGGCACGATTTTTCTCAGTTATGTCCGCACGGCGCCGGACAAGCGCGACCAGGCGGCGATCGCCCAGGCGATTCCCGAGGCCACCCGCGCCTGGGGCATGATAGCCGCGGAACTGGGGAAGCATCCCTTCATTGCCGGCAACGACCTGACGCTGGCCGACATCGCCTGGGGCGTGCACGTCCACCGGTGGTTCACCATCGATTTCGCCCGCCCGGAGATTGGCAATCTGCGCGCCTGGTACGACCGGCTGCTAAGCCGTCCGGTTTATAAGGAACACATTGCCCGTCCGCTGGTCTGACGCGCAAACACCACCTGCGGAGGACGTTGCGCGACCGTTGGATGAGCCAGACAGAAGGCAAGAATCACCGCAGAGGCGCAGAAGCGCAGAGGCTATGCAGAAGCGATCCAGCGCTCCAGTGCGCATCTGACCCGGGATCCGCTTTGTCCCGCCGCGCTTCGCTCGCGATCCTCGCAATGACAACGCTGGCGAACTCCCCCGGAAACTTCACGATTTTCCCCGCGTTCGGGCCAAGTCACGCAATGGACAGAGACTCTTCAGGCCGTATCGGCAATGATCATCGCCTGTCCGCACTGCGCCGCCATTCAGACCATGCCGACCCCGTCCGCGCGCGGCAGCCTGCACTGCCGCCGCTGCACGGAGGTGCTGGAGCGGACCACCGGGCGCAGCCTGAACGGCGCCCTGGCCTGCGCACTGACCACCCTGATCCTGCTGTTCGCCGCAGATACCATGACGATCCTGACCGTGCGCGCATCGGGCGGCCTGGTCGCCAAGACGCATCTGTTCTCCGGCTGCGTGACGATCTGGCAGCAGGGTTGGCCGTTGCTGGCCGTGGTGCTGGCACTCCAGGGCGTGATCCTGCCCTATCTGCGATTCGGGCTGCTGGCGGCCGCGCTTCTGGCGGTCCGCGCCGGCGCCAGCGGATCGTGGAGTGGACCGTGGGTCGGGCGTGGCTTCCGGTGGGCGCAACAGCTCGATGACTGGGCGATGCCGGACGTGTTCCTGCTCGGCGCGGCGATCGGCTATGGCCGCGTGGTGGCACTGATCCCGGTGGAGATCGATGCCGGTGGTTACGCACTGATCGCCGCCGGCTTCATGACCATGCTGACGCGCGCGACGCTGGATCAGCAGGCGGTCTGGCGCCGCATCGCCGCGCCGCCGCTTCGCGCCGAACCGCACGCGATCGCCTGCACGTCCTGCAACCTGGTGCTGCCTGGCCGATTGGACGGCGGGCGCTGCCCCCGCTGTGCCGCGCGACTGCACCGCCGCAAGCCCTTTGCCGTGATGCGGGCGGCCGCCCTGATCGCCGCCGGCTATCTGCTGCTGCCGGTCGCCAATTTGTTCCCGATGAGCACACTGTACAAATTCGACATCGCCTACCCGCACACCATCTTTGCCGGCATCCAGCTTCTGTTCGAGAACGGCTACGCCCCGTTCGGGGTGCTGATCTTCTGCACCAGCATTGCCTTTCCGCTCGCCAAGCTGATCGGCATGACCTGGTGCTTTATTTCCATACAAGCCGGCTCGCATCGCCGGCTGCGGACGAAGACGCGGTTCTTCCTGGTGATCGATGAACTCGGGCGCTGGTCCAACCTGGATCCGTTCACATTGGCCATTTTCGTGCCGATGGTGCAGTTCGGTCAGATCGCGCATATCGGGGTCGGCGGCGGCGCTTCGGCGTTCCTGGCGGTGATCATCACTTCGATGTTCGCCGCCCGGCTGTTCGATCCGCGCCTGCTGTGGGATGCGGCCGAAACGTCCCCGGCTCCGGCCGCGCTCAGCGCCCCGCCGAGCCTTGCGCCATCTCGGCTGGCGTGAGCTGGAACCCCGCCCAGACCGTGTAGGCCGCTCCGGTTTTCTCGGGAGTGACCGGAAGCTGCATGGCAACCGGGTCGCTCACCAGGAACACGCGGTCGATATTGCCTGGAAACGCGACCTTGTCTGTGAACACCCGTTTGTCGAGGATCCGGTCGCCATCGACGACGGCCACGAAATACGAAACGTTAGCGGTTCGGCTTGGCGCCGCCGGCCCCCGTGTGACCTCCATCGTGACGGTGACGGTCGCATTCAGCGTGCGCGCGTTCCGGCCCGGCTCGCATCGGCCATCAACTTTCAAGACGCGGCCCTGCAGCACCAGGTCGGTCAGGTCGTGGCCACCGCCGGCGGATTGCGACCGATATTGATGGAAATCCGCCGCCTGCGGCAACAGCGCTGCCTCGGGGCAGGCCGGGGCAAACTGGTTGCGGCCCGGCGTGCAACCGGGCAGTGCCGACAGCAGGATCAGGACCGGCGCAGCGCGGCGCAGCGCGGCAAGACAATCGCGGCAGGAAGACATTCGGCAACTCCGACAAGGTGCAGCACGAGTTTCGGGGCAGATGCACCGGCGCGTTGCCGGTGGGGCAGGATTCGGGCATAGTGCCGACCACCGGACAGATCGACAATCGGGACCCATACTCACCCGGTGGCGCTCCGGCGGCACCATATCCCGCCCACGATTGCAGCAAAAAGAGAGCCGCGGGCGCGCGGCGCACCGCTTCATGTCAGACAAGCCCCGCCTGCACATCCTTCTGGCGAGCCCGCGCGGCTTCTGCGCCGGCGTTGATCGCGCCATCCGCGTGGTGGAAGAAACCCTGCGGCGGCACGCCGCGCCCGTGTACGTGCGGCACGAGATCGTGCACAACCGCACTGTGGTCGAAGCCTTGGAAGGCGAAGGCGCGGTGTTCGTGGAAGACCTGGTCGACGTGCCCGAGGGCATGCCGGTCGTCTTTTCCGCCCACGGTGTGCCGAAATCCGTTCCGGCCGAGGCGCGGCGCCGGCAACTGACATATCACGATGCCA
>DATIMO010000227.1:0-3907 GCA_035475215.1 Acetobacteraceae bacterium
TCGCTGAAAAACCCGTCGGAAATCTGAACCGCTTGCATTCGGAACTGCCACTTGCCTGTTTGTCCACCCCACACGAACACCGGGGTTCTCGTTTGAAGGGTTCCAGTGCGGCTGTGGCAGCAATCGAATCGTTGCGCACCGCGTCGCACCAAGGGGTGTTTCAGCAAACTGCCAGGCTAAACCGGGCATCTTCTCTGCGCCCTTCCGACCTTCCTGATCTTTGTGTCAACGACCCATGCGGCCCACAAGATCAGATGCCCGTGACAATATCTCGTTCACCAGCCCGGCCGATACTCGCGGCAGTGGCGGCGCGGGGGGGACGGTCGGATTCAACACAAAGTTCACGAAGCGCGCGAAGATCGCAAAGCGTCCGGCAGCGATGCTAGACGCCCTGATATCTTGCAGCAGATCATCGGACCAGCAATCAAGGTCCATCGTACGCTGGGTCCCGGCCTGCTGGAATCGGCGTATGAGGAATGTCTCTGTTGGGAATTCGGACAGGCCGGATTTCGTCACGAAAGGCAGGTGCGGCGGTTTTTTCCGCAGCCTGCTAGAGCGTGATCGCTTGAGGCGGAACCGCCAGACAGCGTGAATCGCGCTCTCAAACCACGAAGCCAGACCATGATTGCTTCAGCCTGAAGCAATCATGGTCTGGCAGCATCGCTTCGGGAGCAGTCAGGACGCATGGGATTCGCCGTCGAGGTCGTGGTTTTACTGGTGCTGATCGGCATCAACGGGCTGTTTTCGCTGAGCGAGCTTGCTCTGGTCTCGGCCCGCCGCGCGCGTCTGGCGGTGCTGGAGCGCAAGGGCGTTGCCGGCGCCACCACCGCCCGATCATTGGCCGAGGACCCCCAGCGCTTTCTGCCGACCGTGCAGGTCGGCGTCACGCTGGTCAGCGTCTTCATCGGCGTGTTCGGTGGTGCGCGTATCGCCGAACACGTGCAGGCCTGGCTGCAGGCGCTGTCGCTGAATGCCGGCACGGCCGGCACGCTGGCGCTGGCGATCGTGGTGGTGGTCACCACTTACCTGACCCTGGTTCTGGGAGAGCTCGTGCCCAAGCAGCTTGCTTTGCGCCGTCCCGAGATCATGGCGGCCCGCGTCGCGGTGCCGATCGCCTGGCTGGCGCGGGCCGCCGCGCCGATGGTGTGGCTGCTCGGGCATTCGTCGGGATGGGTGCTGCGTCTGGTAGGGTTCGGACGCACCGCGACCCAGACCGTCACCGAAGAAGAACTGCGCGCGCTGCTGGCCGAAGGCGCTCAGGCCGGTGTGCTTGAAACCGAAGAGCGCGACATGATCGAGCGTGTGCTGCGGCTGGCCGACAAGCCGGTGCGGGCGATCATGACGTCGCGCACGGAGCTGGCCTGGATCGACCGAACCGACAGCAGGCGCGACATTGCCGCCACGCTGAAGGCCGCGCCGCATTCGCGTTTTGTGGTGTGCGACGGCTCGGTGGACAATGTGGTCGGCGTGGTTCAGTCGAAGGACCTGCTGGACCGCATCCTGAGCGGCGGCGACCTGTCGGTGGCCGAGGCGCTGCGCCAGCCGATCGTAGTGCCGGACACGGTCACCGCGCTGGACGCGCTGGAGCGCCTGAAATCCGATCCGCTGGGCATGGCGCTGGTGATGGACGAGTACGGCAGCTTCGAAGGCGTTGTCACCGCCGGCGACGTGCTGGAGGCGATCGTCGGCGATCCCGCCGATGCGGCGTCGCAACCAGGAACGGCTGACGTCCCGCAAACCGATTCAGTGCTGCTGATGGATGGCATGATACCAGTCGATGAGCTGAAAGCGCGGCTGGAATTGCCGGACCTGCCGGCCGAAGGCAGCTATCACACGCTTGCCGGGCTGTTGTTGGCGCTGTTGCGGCGGGTGCCGCGCGCGGGGGATCGGATCGTGTTCGGTGGCTGGCGGTTCGAGGTGCTGGGGATGGACGGGCGGCGGGTCGACAAGGTGCGGGTGAGCCGAGAGCCGGCGGCGGTGTAGAGCGCGATCGCTTGAAGCAATCCTGGTCTGGACATTCACGGCTGTTTCGGCGGGCGATCTCGTCTTCCTGCTCAGTATTCCGTGCCAATTTTGAAGCAGCGAACGCCGATACTCTCGATCCGGCCGTCCAGGTCACGATTGAAAGTATACCAGACTTTCGCATCGGCCCGGTGTTCCAGGTTTGGCTCCGGCCCGCATTTCTGCGAGGCATTGATGACGGTTTCCGGCGGCACGTCCCACCACTGCCCTTCGATTCTCACTTGATAAGCGTTGCTGCCGTCAGGCTTCGGCCGCCAGTCTCCGTCGGTCACGCTGTGCCCGTCGGCCTCTGAGCAACAGCTCTTGTGCGAGATCGGCTGGCGCCAGCACTCCCACCATGTGTGCTCGGCGCCGCCCAGGTCGGTGCCCGGAGGCGGCAGCGCCAATGCCCAGGTCGGGGCAAGCAGCCCAACGCAGATCGCGGTGGCGGCCGCGGATAGCATAGGTCTGGACCGCGGCCTCGATCGCGAATTGCCGATTGTGCATTTCCGATGCAACCAGCTAGCCGGAGATGCGCGCAAGCCTCCGCACGAACGCAGCGGTGCTGGCCTTTCTGCGGTGACGAGGCGCTTTTGGTGTTGGTCGAAGCTCACGGAAATCTGGTCTCCAGGAGGCGAATTCATGGCCCATTTGGCCGGGAACCATAGTCGAGGAGAATAACCGTACCGTTAACGTATCCACGTTGACGGCGCGTCCTCGCGCCAGCGCTGCCGGGTCAGATCAAGTAACTCTGGATCTCGTTTTCGGCCCAAGCCAGCACCTGCCTGATCGACTGACCGGACTTGAGCCGTGCCAGCATTCCTGTGTGGATGGCGTTCTGGTAGATTTGCACTGCGACCGCGGGCTCGGCCTCCATGGCAGTGAGGCTCGACGTGGCGTTGTGCCATGGTCGTATCGGATAGTTGTAGACGGTTCCGGACGGCGGGCCGACGCCCTCCCAGACCTTGAAATCAAGCAGACCGGCAAACGGCGGAATGTCGTATCCGGCCACGGCGTTGTCGCGTGCTTCCACCTGCTCGCGCTGCATCAGGTACTCGATCAAGTCCTTTCCGGCAGATTGGTTCCGGCTGAACGACCAGACCGCCCAGAACCAGAAGGCAGTCGAGACGTAGCGGCCCTTCGGTCCGGCGGGGGCGGGAAAAGTCCAGCAATCCGCGGCAATCTGCGGCGCATCGCGCCTGGCTACCGCCCAGGCCGAAGGCGGGTTGAAAATCAGCGCGCTCTTGCCGGAAATCAGGGCGCGGTTGTTCGATGCGTCGTCGAAGCTTTGGGCGTTCTCCGGCAGGAACTTCACCAGCTTCGCGGCGTATTCCATCACCTGCTGTACCTCGGGCGACTTCAGCAGGATGTTGCCTTGCCTGTCCACCAGGTTGGCTCCGAAGGCGTGGAACATGGCACCGACCTGATCGATGCCGTCGGTATTGTTGGCGCCGCCGATCCCCATGCCGAAGGTCATGCTGTCCGTTTTCGCTGCCTCGGCGAGTTCCAGCAGAAGCTCATAGGTCCAGTTGTCGGCGAGCGCCGTGGCTTCCGGTTTCGCCGGATAGACTGCGACCGGATCGAATCCGTGGCCCTTCATCCAACTGATGCGTGCGCAGGGCGGCTTGATCTGCGAGCCGGAGCTGGTTGGCACTGCGACCCAGTTGCCTGTGGTTTTGGCCAAATACTCGGCGGTCGGGTCGACCGTACCGTTCCTGGCAATCAGCCGCTCCATGACGTCATCGACCGGGCCAAAATGGTCACGCAGATTGTACACGTCCCAGTTGCTGAATGCGTACACATCGTGACCGGCTTTCGCCCGCGCTTCGGCAACACCGATCATCTGCAGATTTCCGGCGACACCACTGATGAAATCGGCCTCCACATCGACCTTGTTCGTCTCTGC
>DATIMO010000228.1:0-3005 GCA_035475215.1 Acetobacteraceae bacterium
TCGAATGCCACGTCATCTAAAGCAACCGCCAGTTCCCGACGGTAATCCCGAACTTCTGCGCTTTGACGGTGCAGATATCCGGCGTAGCGCGCCTCTGTCTGAAGCTGCACCAGCACACGAGGCGGCACTTGACGCAACCAAGGAAATGCCGCGGCCACGCTTTCCTCAGCGACCCCAACATGACCCAGCAACTCATGCACGGACCGCCACTTCCCGTCCGCGCGTACGACTATTCCGCGTCGCGCAAGCTCCGCCGGCGTGCCCCCCTCCGCCCGGGCGCGGTCAGTGGCTTGGCCCACAGCTGATTCATGCACGCAGAACCGTTCCGCGCGCGAGGTTCCGATGCACCCCCATTCCATGCCTTTGCGGGTCAGCCGAAGATCGGCGTTATCAGCGCGCAGACTCAGCCGAAACTCAGCACGGGAGGTAAACATCCGATACGGTTCGGTTACGCCCAGCGTCGTAAGGTCATCGACCATCACGCCTATATAGGATTCGGCGCGGTCCACCCTGATGCCTGGAGTGCCGGCCGCTCTCCGGGCGGCATTCACCCCGGCCAGCAATCCCTGCGCGGCCGCCTCCTCATACCCGGTCGTGCCGTTGATCTGTCCGGCCAGGAACAAGCCCTGTGCGGCCTTCAGTTCAAGCGAGGACGACAACGCGCGCGGTTCTACATGGTCGTATTCCACTGCGTAGCCCGGTCTGATCATCCGGACGTGTTCCAAGCCGGGAATCGTAGCCAGGAACTCCTGCTGTACTTCTGCGGGAAGGCTGGTCGAAATCCCGTTCGGATAAACCGTGGTGTCGTCCAGCCCCTCGGGTTCCAGGAAGATATTGTGACCCTCGCGGTTCGTGAAGCGAACAACCTTATCCTCGATCGATGGACAATATCGCGGTCCCGGTCCAGCGATCCGTCCACCATACACCGCGGACCGATGCAGATTGGCGCGAATGATCGCATGCGTATCGGGCGTGGTCGCGGTCACTCGGCAGGAGATTAGCCGGTTTTCGATCCGATCGGTCAGCGTGCTGAACGGCTCTGGTTCGGTGTCGCTTGGGTCTTTCTGCAGTCCATCCCAGTCTATCGTGCGACGATCCAGCCGCGGTGGAGTCCCCGTCTTCAACCGAGCCAGCGGCAGTGCCAAGCGTTCCAGCGTTCGTGCCAGCCCGATCGACGGAGCGTCGCCGACCCGACCTGCCGGGCTCTGCTGCTCCCCGATATGGATTACCCCGCGAAGGAACGTGCCGGTCGTCAGTACCGCGGCACCCGCCGGAATCCGTGTGCCATCCGCGCAGATCACCGCCAGCAGCTGCCCCTGGAGGATCTCCAGATCCTCTACCGCCGCGGCGCGCAATTCCAGGCCGGGCGTGTCATCCAACAAGCGGCGCACCGCGCGTCGGTACAGCGCCCGGTCCGCCTGCGCCCGCGGCCCGCGAACCGCCGGGCCCTTGCTGCGGTTCAGCAACTTGAAATGAATGCCGGCCATATCCGCCGCCCGACCCATCAGCCCGTCCAGGGCATCGATCTCGCGGACCAGATGGCCCTTGCCGATTCCCCCGATGGAGGGATTGCACGACATCTCCCCGATCGTCTCCAACCGGTGGGTCAGCAAGAGCGTCCGCGCACCCATCCGGGCCGCAGCGGCGGCGGCCTCACAGCCCGCATGTCCGCCCCCGACAACCACCACATCGTAACTGCGTGCCATCACCACTCCTGCAGCGGAAAGCTTCGCTTGACGAATCGAACCCGCCACGTCAACAGCGGCACATGTCCCGGTTCAAGCACCACCTCGCCGCCCTCGTTTTTTCTACCGTTTGCGGCGTACCGGCGATCGCCTCGGACCCTAATGTGCTGTGGCGCATTGTCCATGACCAGTGCGTTCCGCATGAACAACAGTTCCATACGCCATTGCCTTGCACCGCGATCACCGATTCCGGCCGATCCGCCATTCTAAAGGACATCGAAGGGGCCACCCAGTTCCTGCTGATCCCCACAGCACGGGTGACGGGGATCGAAGATCCGGCCATCCTGGTTCCCGGTGCCCCGAATTACTGGCACTCCGCGTGGCAGGCGCGCAATCTGGTGCAGGCGCTGGCAAAGCGGGCGCTGACGGATGATGCCCTATCGCTGGCCATCAACTCAGTCGATGGCCGGTCGCAGAACCAACTGCACATCCACATAGACTGCATTCGTGCTGATATTCGCGAAGCGCTCCGGCAGCATGTGAACGATATCGGCGGGACCTGGGCGTTGTTTCCGGTGCCGCTGGCCGGGCATGAGTACCGCGCCATGCGGGTGGAAACGCTGGATCGGCCGGGGGCTGACCCGTTCCGGTTGCTGGCAGACCAATTGCCGGCAGCCCGGACAGCCATGGGACTGCAATCGATCGCAGCGGTGGGCGCGATCTTCGGCGACGGTGAACCTGGGCTTGTGCTGCTGCAGACCCAGGCTGATCCGAAAAGCGGGAATCGCGGCGAAGCCGAGGAGCTTCAAGACCATTCCTGCGCGCTGGCCCGGTCACCCTGAACGCTTGGCGCGGCCGCTATTTGCCGATGCAGAACCGGGAAAAAATGGAGTCCAGCACGTCCTCCACCCCAATCGCGCCGGTGATGCGGCCGATCGCCCGTAATGCCAGACGCAGATCCTCGGCGCGAAGCTCCGGCAATTCAGCGTCCAGTGCACCGGCCAGCCGGGCGACGGCTTCTTGCAATGCGGCGCGATGACGGGCCCGTGTCAGCGGCGGTGGGCCGGCCCGTTCAGTCATGCTGCGGGCCGCCTCGATAAGCCTGTCGAGCAGTTCGTTCATTCCCGCTCCGGTCAACGCGCTGACCCCTATTGTTCCGTCTGGTATTAAACCTCCCAGATCAATTTTGTTACAGACATAAACATACGACTCGGACTCCGGCAAGATCAAATCTCCGGGAATCGTAACGTTGATGACAAGATCGGCATCTGCCGCGCGTGCGCGCGCGCGGCGAACGCCCTCGGCTTCGATCGGGTCAAC
>DATIMO010000229.1:0-2429 GCA_035475215.1 Acetobacteraceae bacterium
CAACCTCGGCAACAAACTGATCGAGCTCGATTGCGGCGCCTGGGCCAACAGCAACGGCGGGGCATTCATTGAGCCGACGGTGGTGAACGGCAAAGTCTATGTAGGGTCCGACGACGGAGTGACTGTGTTCGGGCTGTAGCGCGATGCCACCGGCCAGGGCATCCTGGCCGCCGCTCACCGTGTTGCGCTGCGGGTGGCCAGGTGATGGTGCCGTTGGTAGTTCGCAAAACCGCGGCTGACGATCCCAATATTGCTTTCTTTTTGGATGGTTACTCAAGGCCAAGCACTTTCAGGGCGTGGGCAAGCTCGGCCTGCTCCTGCTCACGGGGCGGGCGCGGCAACGGCAATCCGGCTCGTCGTGTCATCACGAACACATCCGCGACCGTGGCTTTCTCCCCGAGGATGTCGGTTGCCTTCGCTGCGGAAATCTTTCCGGCTGCATAACGGTGGATGGCGGGGTGAACCGGTTCGGTCATGGCTTCGGCGGATTGATATAGGTGAGGAGGGATGCCGGGTTGAGCGCGACGACATCGACCACGACGACGCGCCCAAGGTCGGTGAGAATGTGCAAGGCATCGACTGCCGCAAGATGCACAAGCGGACTGGTATCCGGCAAAATGACGGTCGGCTTGATGCGGTGCGGGTCTTGCGGTTGTTGGGCCATAGCATTCCGGTTGTAGCACAAATCCGGCGTGCGGTCATGCCTGACGGCTCGCGCTGGTGACACGGCAAGCTTAAGGCAACGTGCCGCAAGATCGTTGCATTAATGTTGAACTGTGCAACGCCGACAAGCCCCGTTTTCTCGATCGGATGGGCGGTTGACGGCGGCTGGTCGCGTTCCCCCAGTTCACACCTGGGATATACAATGCATATATCCCACGGAGCCGATGTCAACCGGCACCGGACGCTTCTTGCCGGCGCCTGCGCCGCAGACAACAATCCCCGGCAGAATTGCGCGCGAAAGGAACATCAGCATGAAGCCACGCATCGCCATCATGGGAACCGGCGCCGTCGGCGGTTACGCGGGTGCGCACATGGCCCAGGCGGGTGAAGACGTGATCTTCATCGATCCCTGGCCCGAACACGTTGAACGCATGCGCGGTGCTGGTCTGCGGATCAGCCACATCACCGGAGAGGAATTCACCACTCCTGTCCGCGCCCTCCACCTGACCGACGTGCAGCACCTGTCGAAAGAGCGTCCCATCGATATCGCGTTCGTCTGCACGAAGTCCTACGATACGGCGTGGGCCACGCGCATGATCGCGCAATACCTCGCCCCCAACGGCTACGTCGTCAGCCTGCAGAACTGCATGAACGAGGAAACCATCGCCGGTGTGGTCGGCTGGGGCCGGACAGTCGGCTGCATTGCCTCATCGATTACAGTCGATCTTTGCGAACCCGGCCATGTGCGGCGCGCCGCCGGCAAAAGCCGGGGCAAGGGCCACACCGTGTTTCGTGTCGGCGAGGTGCATGGGCGCACGACTGATCGTGTGCAGGAGGTGTGCCGGCTGGTCGATCTAGCGGACGGCGCACTGGTGACATCGAACCTGTGGGGCGAGCGTTGGTCGAAGCTGGTCACCAATGTCATGGGCAACGGACTGTCGGCCTGCACTGGAATGATCAGCCGCGACCTGCTCAGCAATGACGTGATCCGCCGCTTCGGGGCCAGGCTGGGAAGCGAAGCGATCCGCGTCGGGCAGGCACTGGGTTATGAGCTGGAGGAAGTCAGCCATCTTTCGCCCGAGATCATCGCTCGCGCCGGCGAAGGCGATCCCGCAGCGGCCCGCGAATACGACGAACACCGGCTGGCGGAGACCAAACGGCCGGGCGGCGGCGCGCACCGGCCATCGATGGGGCAGGACATGGTGAAGGGCCGGCGGACCGAAATCGAATTTCTGAATGGACTGGTGGTGCGCAAGGGCGAGGAAATCGGCCTGTCCACACCCGCCAACGCCGCTCTGACCGACATCGTAAAACGCGTGGAGCGCGGCGACCTGGAACCCGACCCCCGACACATCATCGAGTTGCGGTTGAACTGATTTCTTCACCTCTCCCGCCCTGCGGGGGAGAGCTGTCCCGTGGGTCGCAGCGGACAGCCCGGCGCTTGGGAGCCCCCTACCCGTCCCCCGCATGCCGCCGCACCAGGAAACGCGCATAACGGGGCATCACGCGCGGCATGATCGAGCCACCCTCCGGCGCCCGCTCCACGCCGAACACATATCCCGGAAAATCAAGCTGCTTCTGGATTTCCCAGATCCGCTCGTGCGCTTCCGGCGGAAGGATCTCGGCCGGATCGCCCACCGCGATCCAGCCCAGCGGCACCACTGCATCCGGCGGCAGGTGCGTGCGGATATGCACGATGCCGTTGATGCGAACCTCCACCCGTTCGCCGACTGTCGCGCCATTGAACACGGTCGCGCCGGTGGCGA
>DATIMO010000230.1:0-4434 GCA_035475215.1 Acetobacteraceae bacterium
CGTGGCCCCGGCCGCCATCACCTTGAAATTGTTGTTCCCCGGCAGACCAGGGATGTTGTTGGTCCGCGTGGTTCCCATCTTGTCTTCCGCCAGCGCGTACCATGGTGCCAGTTCCTCGGCCGAAATCGGCCAGTCCAGCAGATTCGCCCCGGCAACCGCCCCATACGTCGTGCGCGCCTTGAACTCGTGCGGTTCGATTCGCAACGATGCGCCCGCCCAGTGCACCGTGGAACCCCCGACTGACTTCACGATCCATGCCGGCAGATTGGGAAAGTCGTGATGCACCCGCCACGTGCCCGAAGTCGTGCGCATGTCCTTCCACGCAAGCTGCGTAAAGCTCGCCCATTCATCGTTGATGAAGTCGGGAACGTCGTGACGCGCACCGGCTTCAAGAATCACCACCTTGATGCCCTTCTGCGCCAGCTCGTTTCCCAACGTGCCGCCGCCAGCCCCAGAGCCGACAATCACCACCACGCTGTCGTCATTCAGATCGAACTTGGCCATGATGCGTGCTCCTTTCAGGCTTGCGGCAGCCAGTCGATGTCGTCGAAGCCGCGATGAATGTAGCCGCCATATTCAGCCGATGCGCCCTCGTAGCCGAACTTCTTCCACAGATCGTGCTGATTGTAGAAAGACACCAACAGGTCGCCGCGCAGTGTTTGGAAAAATTTCGACGCCTCGATTCCGCGCAGCAGCGCGACCCGCTGATCCTCCCACCCCACCTGGAGATAGGGTACACCGTGCTGGTCCTGCGCACCCGCATCGAGCCGCATAACACCTTCTTCCAGCAGCACCTTGGTCGCCGGGTCTTTGGTCGCCTTGTCGTCCCATGGCGTCACCGCCTTGATGTAGAAAACATCGGCCACGTGATCGTGCGGATAGATATCTCGTGCAACCAATACCAGCGTGGCCAGCGTGGCCGGCTGCAATGTCTTGGCACTCTGCGCCCAGGCAGCCGTCGGGCTGATCGTGGCCCCTGCCGCCACGAATGCCGCCGCGGGCACCGCCGTGGCCGAGCCGCGCAGGAACACGCGGCGCGTCACCTGAGTGCGTCGATCGATCTGTCTCATGACCTGTTTCCTCCTTTTGTCGTCCTTGCAAGCATTATGATTGAGTGTCATCCATAGCGGCTCCCACGCTCCAGTACCTCGATGCGGTTTGGCCGTCAGTGCCACTCCTTTACCGAAGATCTTTCGGCGAACGCCAGCATCGACCCACAGGTAGGATATCGCCGTTCCTAAGATCGCAAGCTGGGAATCGGCAAGTCATCGGCCCACCTGCTCGTTGTCCCAGACGAAATTGGCTTACTGTGCAAATGTCGGGACCTGAAGCTGCGCACGGGTCGTCCGGCAGACGACACGCGTGATCGGCATCAACAGCACAAGCGCGGTTCGTGCCGGCAACTACCCGCCGATCTCTGGCACATGGCGAAATTCCGCAGCGGTCTGGGAGCCAGGTGCCCTGGGTCGTTGATTCGCCGGAAAGCATCGTGCGCGACCACAATCCTGCATCCCGGTCGCACTTGACCCCGGGCTGCCGTGGAAGATCATGGCGGAGAACCCGCTACTGACCTATGTTGGGGTACAGGAGACCGTATCATGAATGTGGACGTCCTGAACCGCTCCGGCGTGCGGCCGGCAGCCGCCTCGAATTTGGCCATCGCCGACTGCGATGTGCATCCGCGTCCGCGCGGCTCCGGTATTGGCGGGGTCAGTCACGATCTTTACCCCTATCTGCCGCGCCGTTGGCAGGAACATGCGGCGGAGTTCGGGCTGAGTTATCGACAGCCCTGGGCAAAAGGGTCCGCCTATCCCAAGGGCCAGCCGCTGGCCTGCCGCCAGGATGCCTGGCCGCCGGGCGATAGTCCGGGCAGCGATCTGGCGTTCATGGCCGCGCAGCATCTGGACCCCAATAATGTGGCGCTCGGGATTCTGAACCCGCTCTCCAGTGGCCAGGGCGCGCAGAACCTGGATTTTTCGGCAGCCATCACGCATGCCACCAACGAATGGCAAATCGCGCAATGGACCTCCCGCGATGCGCGGCTGAAAGCGTCGGTGATGGTTCCATATGAAGATGCGGCCGCTTCGGTGCGCGAAATCGAATTGCGGACGGGTGACCCGAATTTTGCTCAGGTCCTGCTGCTGAGCCGCACCGCGGAGCCGCTTGGGCATCGGCGCTACTGGCCGATTTATGAGGCGGCGGTAGCGGCGGGGCTGCCGGTTGGCATTCACGCATTCGGCTACGGCGGATGGCCGATCACCGGCGGCGGCTGGGGATCATTTTACCTGGAAGAAATGGTCGGTCACGCGCAGGCGCAGCAGGCGTTGCTGGTAAGCATGATTTTCGAAGGCGTTTTCGAGCGGTTGCCGACGCTGAAAGTGGTTCTGATCGAGGCTGGGCTGGCCTGGGGTGCGTCACTCGCCTGGCGGTTGGACCGGCATTGGGCCAAGTTGCGGCGGGAAACACCGCACCTGAAGCATCCGCCGTCCCACTACATGCGCCGCAACGTCTGGTTTACCACGCAGCCGATCGAGGAACCTGAGCCGCGTGAGCATCTGGCCGAAACCATCGACTGGCTGGGATGGGACCGCGTGCTGTTCGCCACCGACTATCCCCACTGGGACTTTGACGACCCGGCGCGAGCCCTTCCAATCCGCATGACGGAGGAGCAGCGTCGGATGGTGTTCCGGGATAATGCACGGGCGGTGTACGGGGTATGATCGTTCGGAGAGCTTTCATACGGAGGAAAGCGCCTCCGTGTTGCTCGATCGAACTTCGCGTGAATTCCTGCTTTCGAATGCCATGAACTGGCAACCCGGTATCACACATCCGGTCGATGTGTCGAAAATTGACCCGATCACCATTGAAGTCATCGGCAGCGCACTCGCCTCCATCGTGGAAGAGATGGGCGAGGCGCTGATCCGCGCCAGCTTCTCCACCAACATCAAGGAACGCCGCGACTGCTCCACCGCGCTGTTCGACATTCACGGCAACACGCTGTGCCAAGCCGAACACATCCCGATGCATCTGGGCAGCTTCATCGGCCTGCTGCCGCAAATCATGAAGCGCCACCCGGTCGCCGACATGCAACCGGGCGACGTGTTCGTCGGCAACGATGCGTATGAGGGCGGTGGCACGCATCTGCCGGACATCGTGCTGGCCGAACCTATTTTCGTGGATGGCGCCATTATCGCCTGGGCGGTGAACCTGGCGCATCATGCGGATTTCGCCGATCGCGGCCACGCGCACATTTACCAGGAAGGACTCCGCATCCCACCGATCCGGCTGTATCGTGCCGGCGCGCTGCAAACCGACGTGCAGGAGCTTATCCTGCTGAACTGTCAGGTGCCACGCGAACGGCTTTCCGACCTGCGTGCGCAGATGGCGGCCAACCGACTCGGCGTGCAGCGCATGACCGCGCTGTGCTCCCGCTACGGCCGCGACACCGTGCTTTCTGCCGGCGATGCGCTGCAGGACTACGCGGAACGCAAGATGCGCGCCGGCATCGCGCAAATCCCGGATGGCACGTACCGCTTCGCCGACCGCTACGACTGTCCGGAGATCGACGGCGAGCTGGACATGTCCTGTGCCATCACAATCAGCGGCGACGAGATGCACCTGCATTTCGATGCCGACGAGCAGGTGCGCGCCGGGCTGAACATGACCTGGACCGCGCTGCTTTCAACTGTGTACTATGCGGTCAAGACGGTGGTGGACCCGACTATCCTGCCGAATGCCGGTCTGGCGCGTCCGCTGCACGTGACCGCGCCGGAAGGAACCATCGTCAACTGCGTGCATCCGGCGGCGGTGAACGGTCGCCTCGGCGCGTGTCAGCGGGTGGTCGATCTGATCCATGGCGCACTGGCCGAGGCGGTGCCGGAGCGCCTGACCGCTGCCAGCAACGGGGCCTGCACATCGGTCACTTTTGCCGGACAGATTCCGGGGACGAACCGGTTATGGGTGTATCTGGAAACCATCGGCGGCGGATCAGGTGCTCGCGCGACCAAGGACGGGTTGGACGGCGTGCATGTGCACATGACCAATACCTCCAACCTGCCGGTGGAGGCGCTGGAAATCGAATATCCGCTGACATTGCTGCGATACGAGTTGGTGGACGGATCAGGTGGGCGCGGGCGGCATCGGGGCGGCATGGGACTGCGGCGCGTCTACCGGGCCGAGGCGGATTGCCGGGTGCGGGTGGACATCGCGCGGGTCCTGAATGCGCCGTGGGGGCTGCGAGGCGGGGGTTCCGGTGGGAACGCAGCGGTGCGGCTGATCGGCGCAGTGCTGGACCACGGGACTGGCGGCCTACGCCGCGGCGACATCCTGGAAATCGTGACGGCCGGGGCCGGCGGCTACGGCCCGCCAAGCGAACGCGAAACCGCGGCCAATGCGCGTGATACCGCCGATGGACGCTACTGAACCGAGCACCTA
>DATIMO010000231.1:0-2865 GCA_035475215.1 Acetobacteraceae bacterium
TGTGATCGTCGATGAAACCTTTCGGGTCGTCGGTCGGTTGTCCTGCGGCATCGATCAAACAGCCCTCGGGCACCGGAACGCTCTTGTTACGCGCAACCCGCGCCTTGCCGGCGGCAATCGTCGTGGTCGCCATGTCCAGCAGCACCGGCCCGTCCGCGCCCGGCACTGCTGTCACGAACGGGTTGGTGCCCAGCCGCGCCTCACCGCATCCCCAGGGCGCGGCGATATCGCGGTGATCCGCCACATTCACATATCCGATGAACGCCATGCCCTCGCTCGCCGCCAGCTCCCCATACGTGCCAGCCCGCCCGATATGCGCGCTGTTGCGCAGACCCAGCACGCAAGCGCCCAGCTCTCGCGCCCGTACCGCCGCCCGGCGCACCGCCTCGGCCGCCATGCGCTGCCCGAAGCCGCGCCGGGCATCCAGCACCAGCAGCGCACCGAAATCCAGTACCGTTTCCAACGTCTGGTTAGGCACCAGCAGGTCATCCTGCAGCAGCCGCACATAGGCGGGCAGCATCCCCACCCCGTGGCTGTCGTGGCCCGCCAGATTGGCGCGCACCAGATGGTCCGCCACTTCCCGGGTCTCCGTCTCGTCCGAGCCCATGCGGCGCACGATCAGTGATATCACCGCTCGCAGGCGGTCCGGCGTGAAAGTCGGCATAATGTCTGTCTATTCCCCTGCAAGCCGCACAGGGCTCAGCGGCGTCGCCAGCCGCATCAGCCCGGAGATATCGCCGCTGCGATCGATCGCCAGCACCGCATCGGCCAGGCGCGCCGCGCGCTCCGCCCCCAGAACCGCATCGGTCAGCCCGGCAAATTTGCCTCGCAGTTCTGACTCGGAGAGAAAATTCCCCGGCTCACCCTTCGCCACCACCACCGTGCGCGCGAACACCTGATCCCGCGCGCGGACCATCAGCTTGCCGGACATGTTCATCGGAAACTCCGCCTCTATCTCCGGATCAAACTCGCACGCGATTTTCGGCAGCAGTGCGCGAACCGCCGGATCGTGCAACAATCCGTAACTATCCCAGCCCATCTTCCCGGTTGCCAGCGCCGCAGCGATTACGAAGGGCCCGCTGAACTGTCCATCGACAACGTTCTGCGGGTCCGACTTCTTCTCCGCCGGCTCGCCGATCAGCCGCATGCCGGCGCGCGGCAATCCCAGCGTGACATGCTCGATCTCCTCCGCCCCTAGCGCGTGCTCCGCGCGCAACGCCAGCGCCGCGTCGATCCCCGCATGCCCGTACCGGCAGGAGGGGTACGGCTTCACCGCGGTGTTCATCAGTTCGAACATCTTGCCCAACTGCTGCACCGCCCTTTCTGGCCGCGGGTTCGGTGCATAGGCACGCAAGAAACCATACCGGCCTTCCAACGCCTCGGCCGCGCCCTTGAAGCCCTCGCGCACCAGAGTCGCCGCCATCAGCCCGTTGCAGGCCGCCCAGCCGACCTGGAATCGCTTGGTCCAGGCACCATTCGCCAGGAATTGCAGACTGCCCGCCGCCTGGCTCAATGCCGTCCCCAGCGCCCCGGCAATCCCGTCGCCATCCAGCCCGAACACGCGGCCCGCCGCCGCCGCCGCACCGAACGCGCCGCACGTGGCCGTGGGATGGAAACCGCGGTCGTAATGCTCTCCCGCCGGTAGCGCGAGCGCGATCCGGCAGGTGACCTCATATCCCGCAACAATCGCCGCCAGCATATCGGCACCGGATGCCCCGACCATCTCACCGGCCGCGAGTGCGGCGGGAATAACGGGTGCCCCCGGATGCAGGCTGCCCGCCGCGTGCGTGTCGTCGAAATCCAGCGAATGCGCCAGCGCGCCGTTCAGGAACGCGGCTCCCGCCGGCGAGTACCGTGCCTCGTCACCGAACACGCCGTTGCTGCCGCCCGCCATGCCCATCGTCCGCACGGCACCCAGGAACGCGTCCGTGCTCTCCGCATCGTGCCGCGCGCGCACGATATTGCCGATCAGGTCCAACAGCAGGTAACGCACGCGTGCTGTCACGTCGCGCGGCAGTCGGTCCAGCGTGATGCCGGCGGTGAAATTGGCAAGCTGCGCGGTGATGGACATGGGACGGGTCTCCTTCAGCCGCCCCACTGTGGGGCAAACCGCCGCCGTAGCCAATCAGGTCGCGGTGACCGCAAGCAGCGCCGGCACCGGGGCGACGGATCTGCGTGGGGAAGGTCTCGACACTGCCATCGCCGGTGAACGGGCGGGCAGCCGCTGCTCCGCAACTGCTGGTGCACCGTGGCAAGCAGTTCGTACGATTGGAACGTAATGCTTGCCGAGAAGCCGGGCTCGAAACTGCCTGTCGCAGCGGCGGCGTGATCCAGTGACCGACACAACCGTGCGACTGCAGCCCGACGATGCGGGCTACAACCTCACCATTCAATCGGTTTCCGGCTGGGCCGAAAGCATCACATCATGAAAACGTCAATGCATTCGTGTCAGGACCGGCAATCAACCGGGTGCTTCCGTCTTGGGGGTGGTTGCGACGGCTGATGATGGCCGTCCGGTCACTCCGCGCCAAGCCTCTGCTATCGGATTGTATGCAGGCTTTGGACAAGAACTCGCCATGTTTGGGCCATAGCTGGACTCGTGTGAGAGGACTGGAACGCATTTATAGTCGGATAGACCGTAGGAATTCGATGCCGTCTGCGTGCCGCCCGTGCAGGCACTCAAACCTCCCAAAACAGCCGCTGCCGCCAATCCGCGATAGCCTGCCTTCTGCAGATTTCTTCCGAAGCGAAACTTAGTCATTTTGACGAATTCTCCTACTTGATGCGATGCGGACCTATATCCTACCGTTGTCACCCAAGTCGGAAATAAGTTGCGAATCCCTCTGGGACTCGAATCGATGCGCC